>JBJEQS010000425.1:0-19965 GCA_051881875.1 Oscillospiraceae bacterium | reverse complement strand
CTGCCTTTGGAATCCGCAAGCTTTTGAAAAAGCTTGACCAAAACTTTTATTTTGGTTGTCGAACTCACGTTAAATATAAAAACAACCGCCTGATTATTCATCAAGGCGGCTGTTAATTTGCCGAGTAAACCGCTTTATGTGGTTATCTCTGTAATATTAAAAATCGTTTGAATTAAAGAATCTGTAGAATTCAACCTTATCCTGACACTTGTCAAGAGCGTCTGATTCATGGATAATGCCTGTCTTAGCCATTCTTGCAAGTTCCTGGTCAAGACAAATCATGCCGAACTGCTTACCGGTCTGGATAGCTGACTGGATAAGATGAACCTTATTATCACGAATCATAGCGGCACAGGCATCTGTTACATTGAGAACTTCAAGGGCGGCGATACGTCCTGAACCGTCAGCCTTAGGGATAAGAGTCTGGGATATAACTCCTACAAGAACGTTTGCAAGCTGAGTTCTTATCTGATTCTGCTGATGCTGCGGATAAACGTCGATGATACGGTTGATTGTATCAGCGGCACTTGTTGTATGAAGTGTGGAGAATACAAGGTGACCTGTTTCAGCGGCGGTGATGGCTGCGGAAATTGTTTCAAAGTCACGCATTTCTCCTACGAGGATAACGTCAGGGTCTTCACGGAGTGCGGCTCTGAGGGCAGCTGCGAAGTCCGGAACGTCAGGGCCGACTTCTCTCTGGTTAATCATACATCTCTTATGCTCGTGAACATATTCGATAGGGTCTTCAACTGTGATGATATGAGCAGACTTGTTTACATTTACATAGTCAATCATACCTGCAAGAGTTGTTGATTTACCTGAACCTGTAGGGCCTGTTACGAGAACAAGACCTCTTGGACGCATTGAGAAATCTGCGAGAATAGGCGGCAGAAGGAGGTCGTCAAGTGTTGGTATATCGTTGCGGAGAAGACGGATAGCTATTGCTGTATGATTTCTCTGACGATATACGTTAACTCTGTGTCTGAAGCCTCTCTTTGTTGTATATGAAAAGTCGGTATCCTTATGAGCATATACATTCTTTTTGAGTTCCTCCGGAACCATCTGTTCTGCAATGTCGACAATCTGTTCTTCTGTCATAAGTGAGTAAGCACTGAGCTTTCTCAAAGCACCATGAAGTCTTACAACAGGTGCAATATCAACTGTAAAGTGAAGGTCTGAACAGCCAAGCACTCGAACTTCATCGAGCATTCTGTCTATATTGATTTTATTTTCCATAAAATGATAATCCTCCTGATATTAAACACTATAAGTAACTCTTACAAGCTCATCAATACTTGTTATGCCCTGCTGAACAAGGTCTGAAACGTTATCACGAAGCAGTCTTGTACCATGCTGTTTTGCGGCATTTTCGATTTCTTCCTTACCTGCACCATTGGCGATAAGTGTTGAGATACCTGATGTACAGTGTATGATTTCATGGATAGCAGTACGTCCCTTATATCCTGTACCGTTACATTCAGGACAGCCGACAGCGTCAAAAATCTGTGCCTGATGATTAATCTTCATAAGTGCAAGTTCATCAGGGTCAGCCATTCTCGGCTGTCTGCAATGCGGACAAAGAACCTTAACAAGACGCTGAGCGATAACACCGATAAGTGAAGTAGCAACCATGTATGGAGCGATACCCATATCCACAAGACGAACGATTGTTGAAGCGGCGTCATTTGTATGAAGTGTTGAAAGAACAAGGTGACCTGTGATAGCAGCTCTGATACCGATTTCAGCAGTTTCAGAGTCACGCATTTCACCTATCATAACGATATCAGGGTCCTGACGGAGAATTGAACGGAGGGCAGCACCGAATGTCATGCCTGCCTTTGTATTAACCTGAACCTGATTAATGCCTTCGATATTCTTTTCGACAGGGTCTTCAACCGTAACAACGTTTACATTTGGCTTTGCAAGTTCACCAAGAGCAGCATAAAGAGTTGTTGATTTACCTGAACCTGTAGGACCTGTTACAAGGATAACTCCATGAGGACACTTAATCATACTCTCAAACATATTATAGTTGTAATCGTTCATACCGAGGTCTGTAATCTTTCTGAGGGCAATCTGACCGGTTGAAAGAATACGGATAACTATTTTTTCACCGTTTACAGTCGGGATTGAAGATACACGGACATCAAGAGTAGTTCCGTCAACAACCTGAGTGAAACGACCGTCCTGCGGTACTCTCTTTTCAGCGATGTTCATGCCGCTTATGAGTTTAAGACGTGTTGCAAGTGAATTCTGTACTACGCTTGAAACGTTCATAAGTTCTACAAGGTCGCCGTTTACACGGATACGGATTCTTGTATATGTCTTGAACGGTTCAATATGAATATCAGTAGCTTCTGCTCTGAATGAGTTTTCGATGATAGTGTTTGCAAGTTTAACGATAGGAGCAGACTCAATTCTTTCCTTTGCATCTGCATCATCTTCACTCTTATCCATAAACTGTGAAACGTCATCGAGAACACTGTCAACATTCTGCATTGAATAATGCTTACCGATAGCCTTGTTGATAGCAGACCTTGTTGCAAGTACAGGAGTACTGTCCATACCTGTGATAACCTTGATATCTTCAAAAATTTCAAAGTTAATCGGGTCATCAGTAGCAATTGTAAGCTTTTTACCGATTATATCAATAGCGATAACAGTATGTTTCTTAGCCATTGCTTCCGGAATTTTGAGGATTGCCTCCTCCTTTACCTGAAAATGGTCAAGGTCAACATAAGGAACTCTGAGTTTTCCGGCGAGAGCCTGAGCAAATTTTACTTCGCTTAAATATCCGAGTTCAACTACGACTTCACCGAATCTTTTCTGACCTTGTGCTTCTTTCTGCTTATCGAGTACATCGGCAAGCTGTTCAGGAGTAATAAGTCCCTGTTCAACGAGATAATCCCCTATTCTAATATTTCTCATAAACGACCTCCGTTCAAAAAATAAAAATTATTTTCTTGTATTTACGTTTGGATTATGGTAAAATAACAGTATAATAAAACAAATAAATTTAAAGGAGGTAATCACTATGCTTCTGAGCATGGAATATCTTGACATCAGGTTTTATTTGATTTTTTACGCTGTTACATTTATCTATGGCATCTGTATCGGAAGTTTTCTGAATGTTGTAATACTCAGGCTTCCCAATAATGAATCGCTCGTAAAACGTTCATCACACTGTATGACGTGCGGTGAAAAAATTAAGTTTTATGACCTTATCCCTGTTTTCAGCTGGCTGATACTAAGGGGAAAATGCCGCAGCTGCGGCGAAAAAATATCCGCAAGGTATCCGATAGTTGAAGCCCTTAACGGTATACTTTACATAATAGTATTCGCTGTTATGGATACAACTCCGAGAGCATTTATAACTCTTGTACTGTTTTCACTTCTTATCGTAATCGGATTTATGGACTGGGATACTCTTGAAATGGATACGAGAATACTTGCAATAATTGCACTCCTTGCCGTACCATCTGCAATATTCACCGATGACCTTACAATTCTCCAGAGAATTGCAGGAGGTCTTTGCATAAGCCTTCCGTTCTTCATAATCGGAGAAGTTTCCGGTGCGGTTATCAAAAAGAAAACCGGTGAGAAAATTCGCGGCATAGAACTCGGTGATACTTTTCTTATGGCAGCCGCCGGTCTTGTTATCGGCCCATCAAGAATTGCTGTTTCAGCATTCTTCGGAATTATAATTGCTGCTGTATTCGGAATTATCAATAAATACCGTTCAGGAGAATCAAAATTCGCATTCGGACCATATCTCGCCATTGGAATAGTTCTTGGTACTTTGTGGGGAAATGAAATTATTGACTGGTATATGAATCTTTTAAGAGCTGAATAAAAATTCAAAAGCAGCCGGACGATTTATGCAATCGTACCGACTGCTTTTTTTATGGATTAATATTCGTTTGCGAATTTTGGAAGTGTATAAATAAAGTAAATATTATTACCTGTTCCTGCGTTTACGTTTGGTTTATATGGTGCATTTTCTTTTTTTGTTTTATCAACCTCTATTGCACCCGGTGCATCAGCGTCACATTCAACACCGTCATAATTGTAGTACTTCTTTTCTGTTGCTTCATCATATCTTCTCTGAATTTCTCTAAGATTTACAAAAGAGAATGAAGCAGTATTTGAAAGCTTGAAAAATCTTTCATCACTTTCGGGAAGTTTTTCCTTAGAACCAGAAACAAATCCTTTTCTGAAAACATCAATGCCTAATACTGCATTATCCCAGTTAATTGCTGAACTGTCAAAATGATAGTAGTAATTTTCAAACAAATCTGAATTTGCCGACTTGTAAAGATGAGCATCATCCAAACCGCCAACAGATTTGTTAGTATACTGATAAATAGTAATTTCACCATCACTTATTTCTGTTGTAGGTGGAACACCATTACTGTCAACGGAAGTATTTGAAATCTTCATAATATAGAGTGGCTGACAGTTTGCCTCATTATTACCTACATAATATGTTGTTGTTGCACCTTCAGTAATTTTATATGCTTCAATAAATTCATTTGCTTTTAAAACCGCATCACCGTCTGTTGCATTGTAAACAACCTGCATTTTATCTGCATATCTGATATTGTCTTCAATGTACATTCTAAGGTTATCAGAAGCGGCTCTCATGTGTTCATAATTTGCTGTTTTGTTATAAACTTCACCAATAGGATTGAGTATTGATAAAACAGCAACCATAATCAAACTGAAAATTGCAGTAACAACAATCAGCTCGACAAGTGTAAAACCTTTAAGCTTTTTCATCTTTCTTCAATCCTCCCTTATGGTTTAACAGCAATACCGCTGAAATACTGGAAGTTTCTGTTATCATCAGCCTTTGTCTCGTATGTAAAACTACCATCCGATTGTTCAACACGAGATTTAGCAGTGTGCTTTGTAGTTGTAAATTGCTTTGGTTTTGTCTCAAATGTAATTGTAATAATGCTGTCCGCAGTATTAAACATATCATCATGAGCACCGGCTATATAGTCAAGCTGATTATCAACCATCTGTGCCTGATAACTGTTTTTCTTGATTATATTGTCAGTATCCACTTTCATTTTGCTTAGACCAATTGTGGCTGTTACCATACCTGTTGTAAATACAGAAAGGACAGCCAAAGCAACGATACATTCAACAAGAGTCATGCCTTTAAATTTTTTGGATTTTTTCATCATCAAGCACCTCCTTAGTAAATAAACTCGTTACCATTCTGATATCCGAGAACAGCCCAGGTTGTTTTTACTTCTGTCGGGTCACCTGCATCACCGGAATCACTGTTATTGATATAAACGAAAGCAGAGTCATTCTGTGTATCGTAATCTCCAACGAAAGCTGAACCTATAATAACAATTCTTGGATCCTTATTTACAAACTTTTGAACGTCTATATTTTCGCCGTCTTCTGTGTAGTAATTGAAAGTAGTAACACCTGGACCACCGTCACCCGGACAGGAGAACTTGGAAGTTGGGGCAAATATATAAGCTGTCATCATTGATCCATTACCAACGCAAAGAGTTTTGTCATTATTCTTATAATCCATATAGAAATAAATATTAGGAATATCATTTTTCTGAGATTCATTTGGCTTTTTGTGTACAATAAGACTCTTATCAAGTTTAACTCTCTTATAATATACATCAGTATACAAACCGCTTCTATCCCAGAACTTCACACTTGATGAAGTATAGAACTTGGCAACGCCTTTACCTGTAACAATAATTGATGTATCAGAATCTATTGAAAATTCATTTAAACCATTATCCAGTTTAACCCAGAGAACACCGTTTTCATCATCACCGGTATCAATTACAATCTTCTTATTTGAAAGACCGCCCTGAATTACACAGCTTTGCTTAATCTTTTCTGATTCCGGAACTACAAATTTGCCTGTAGAATAATTTGAATTATCAATATTGCCACTAACGTGAGGAATATTTGAATTATCATAAGTAGCTACGCTTGCGAAAATATCCTTGACATCTTCTTCTGTTTTAAAATAAGCTTCGCTATAAATAGGAACTTTTTTGCCGTCTACAATGTCAGCAACACCGTCACCATCTGAATCCTGGAATGATACATACTTGAGCATATTTTCATTAACAGCTGTTTCAACAATCTTGTTATCCTTTGAAGGCTCAGAATTTGTTGCATCAGGCTCACCTGTAAGTTCTGCTCTTGTAAATTCCTTTGGATATGAAAGTTCAGAAGCAAGAGTACCATATCCACCAAGCTCCGGACAATTATTCCATTTGGCCCACTTTATATCACCTGTGGGACTGCCGGCAGCTTTCTTAGAACAACACTGATTATAAAACGCATTTCCACCACTTGTATTTGTATAAACAACATCACCGACTGTCAGACTTCCATTTTCACCTGTAATTTCAACATTGGAAAAATCATCTATATACAATGAGCTACAGATTACCTGAGCATTATCAATTTTCAAACTTCCGGCTGATATCAATTTACCATCAACAGTTACCACACAGCTGCCCGGATTTGCACCGCCTGTAATTGATAATTCATTTTTTGCATAAAGATTTTTATCAAACTGAAAAGTTGCCGAGTTGTTGTATGCTGACAATGTCAAATCACTGTTGCAGTAGAAGTTACCGCCGCACTTTGTTCCGCCAACAGAAGCAGGATTAATTATAGAATCAGCCCATTTGAGCAAATGTGTACTTACATTGCTATATTCAAGACTGGTTTTAATATCATTTCCGGCAGAATCTTTTCCGCCAAAAATATAGATATCGCCTTTTACATTGAATCCTGAGCTGCTCTGCTCTGATTTAACCTGAATACCCTTACAATAAATATTCATAGGTGTCATATTTCCATTAGCAACCTCAGAAACTGAAAACTTAGTAAAGTTTCCACCTTGTTTAAGCAAGCCGTCTACAAATAAATATGGTATTTCCTTGTAGTCAGTAGGAGCAACTGTACAGTTAGTTTCAAAATAAATCTGACCACTTAAAGTAAAATCACCAAAAACAGTAAAGCCTTCACCGGTAGCAAGTTTAATCTTAGTATCTGTATTGATAGGATTATAATTTGTATTAATTACAGTAGTACCGATAAATGCACTGTTATTAGTAACAGAAATTTCAGGAATCGGCTCGGTCAGTACATTTGCACTTGCACCACCGATGATAAACGGGTTAGTAGAACCTGTAACACCTGACATTGATGTAAGTGAGTTAGGACCGCCAAGCGGAACATCCTTTTTCGGAGGGTCTTTAAGCAAAACCATTGATTCCTCTGTTGTAACACCTGCAAGTGTTGCAGATGCTGTAACAACAACAACAGAATGTTCTTTGCCATCTGTATAAATGTAGGAATCATTTATGCACTTGATTTTAACTGTTGCCTTACCATCTGTTGCAACAGCATTATCAGGACTAAGATTACCCTCCCCATCTTTTTCCATGAATGAAACTGGTAATTCTATAGTTCCACTCGATGTACCAAGTTCTGCAACTGCTGTACCAAGTGCATTGTTTTTTTCTACAGTATTGCCATCTTTATCAGTAGAAATATCATAATCTCTCAAATACTTCATTGTAGCTTCAAGAGCAGCATGAGCAGTATATTGGGTCTGAGCTTTTGAATAATCGCTGTAAGCACGTTTGCTAGTTGCCCCGGCTATCGTCAGGGCAGACATAACAAACACAAGAACAACCATCATAACAGCGATAACAGTAAAAAGCACTGAGCCTTTTAATTTTTTGTTTTTCATAAATTACCGCCTTTCAATTACACAAAGCGTTTAATCTTCAAGATTAGGTTTTGAAACTTTCTGCATTGAATAGAAGTTAATTGTGAATTTACAGGTTGAAGTTCTTTCATCATCTTCAAGAACAGTTATATCACTGTCAAGACCATTTGTGAGCATATCTTCAACTTCAGCGAATTCCTTGAATGTATAGTCATCAATTGTGATTTCTGAAAGAATAACTGTCTTCTTTATATCCTGAATATCATTGAGGAAGTTAAGCAGATTTTCCTTTGTTGCAGTGATTTCATAATCAACGCTCATGCCCTGAACTTCCTGAACTTCCTTTTCTGAGAATACAGCAGATTTTTCAATTATCTTGTAGATATCGTCTGCAAGGTCGCCATTGAGGTCAGCTGCTTCGAGTATCGGATATGTAACAACATTAGGAGTATAGTAATAGTATTCCATTGTTATCGGCTCTGACATATTAAGTGAAGCATTGCCTGTAACAGAAATGCTGTTCTTATCGAGAATCGGCTGGAGGAACTGGTCGATTTTATAAGTATCGAGAGTTTCAATATTACCATCTGAGATGATAAAGAAGTTATCAGCCATATTTACACCGTCATCATAAGCAGCCATAATTTTTGACTCAATATTCGGTATTTCAGCGATTTTATCACGCATTTCATCAGCTTCGGCAGTTTTCTGCTCACGAAGTACCTTGTTGGCAGAAATATCATTCAAAGTAGGTCTGATTAAAGCGAAAATTGATATAAGAACTATCGCAACGACTGAAAATACCAGTGCAATAATTTTATCTCTGTAGCTAAGTTTCATTATTCGTTACCTTCCTCTCCTGTTGCTGAAGCATCGGCATCAGCTGTTTCAGTTTCAGTTTCATCTACTTCTTCTTCAAGTTCAGCATCTCCGCCATTCAGGTAAACATTGAGATTGAATTCAATTCTCTGACCTGTAATTTCAGCATCTTCGCCTTCAATGACTATTTCTTCGCCTGTTTCCTCATCAATTTCAACTGTTGAAGCACCCTTTATAGATGTACTTTCCTCTGAAACCTGATAACCCTCATACAAAACGCCGGCAAAATATCCGTCCTCAGCGAGTTTCTGAGCGAAAAGTGCTGGCAGCTTTGGAACGCCGTCAAGTTCATTAAGGTCATCAGCATGATCATCAGCAATAACCATTGCAAAATCTCCGTCCTTGTAAGAGATGTTGTCAATGAAAGCTGCTGAGTCGAGTTCTTCATTTACAGCTGCAAGGATTGAGTCAATCTTGTCGATTGCTTCCTTATTGAGAACAGCCTTTGACTTATAAGCGTTATCAGCCTGATAAGCCATGCTCTTGTAATTGCGGACATTTTCGAGCATGAGGTTTCTGTTGTCATACTTTTCGAGGTCTGCAATTGTCTGAGGGTCGCTCATATATTCTTCCTGAGCCTTTATATCGCTCTTGATGCCGGCATTAATGCCCTTTACAACAGCTGTGATACCGCCCATTATAACGATTGAAGCAACGAGAGTACCAATCATGATAACCTTGAATGAGCTGTCTGACTTGATTTTATCATTGATGATTGAAGCAGTACCGCCTGATTCAAGGAGGTTAACCTTTTCAGTATCCTTGTTTCTCTTAAAGAGAGCACCGATAGCGTTTGCATATTCGGAGAATTCAAGATTTTCATAGCCCTTGATGTGAGGAGGAACTTTGATTACTGAAGTATTCATATCATCGAATTCAGCAACAAGCTTATCATAGTTTCTTGTATCGCCGTAGAAGATGATATTGTCGATGAGTTCCTTAGGATTTCTTGACTTCTGGAACTGGAGCATTCTTGAAACGTTTTCATTTACAGCTTCAAACACATAATCAGGAGAATTGCCGTAATCGGCAGGGTCAATTGAAGCAAATCTTGAGAATGTGAGTTTATTATCCTCATAGATGTTGAGGTTGATAAAGTTTTCGTCAACCTGAACAGCGAGGAGAGGCATTTTTTCCTTAACCTTAGGGTCAGAAAGGAGAAGCTTTGTAACACAGTTACAGCCAATCATTACTGATTTGAGCTGAACATCGAGGAAGTTGAACACTTCCTTGTATGAATCAATAAGGTCCTGAGGGCAGGCAGTTGCAAGAACTGTGACAACTGAAGCGTTGCCTTCCTTGATTTCATTGCCCTGTGAGTCTGTTGCATTGCCTACGATAATGTATGAAACCGCATAAGCTTCATCAATACCAACAGCTTTCTGCATTTCAAGCTTTACCTGTTTTGGAAAATCGCTTTCCTTAACCTTTGGAACTGTGAGTTCCTTGAATATTGTATAGTTTGAAGAAATACTGAGAACGGCTTCTTTTTCGCTCATCTTGTTCATGAGGAGAGTTTTCTGGATAAGAAGACCGAGTTCCTGAACATTCTTAACGCTTCCGTTTACGATATATTCCTTATCAATCTTGATGTTTGCTGCTTTGGAGATTTTAATTGTTCCGTTGCTTTCAACACCTTTAATAATTCTGACGTTTTTATCTGTAATATCAAAAGATAACATTTAAATATCCACCTCTCTTATTTTTTATTCGATGCCTTCGAATGAAGCATAAAGTGCCGGGAGAACAGCGGCAACAACGCAGCCAACCATGACGCCGAGAATGATAATCATTACAGGTTCCATGATACCGATAAGACGCTGAATAGCTGAGTCTGATTCTTCTTCATAGTAATCTGAAGTCTTGTTGAGGATATCATCAAGAGCACCTGATTCTTCACCAACATATATGATTGAGCAGAACATTGAGTCAAAGAGTTCTGTTCTCTGGATAGCTGCTGAAAGCGGTTCACCTTGTTTTACTTCTGAAATTACCTGTTCAAATTTATCATCAATATATGTATTTCCAAGGATAGCAGATGACCTCTGAAGACATTCAACCATCGGGATACCGCTTGAATAAAGTGAAGAAAGAGTTCTTGCAAAACGTCCTGTATAAATCTGCATAACAAGCGGACCAAAGCCCGGACCTTTTATAACGAATCTGTCTACTTTATACTTGAATGACGGAATCTTCATACCATAAATGAATCCAAAAATGAGTATTGCAACTATAGCAACAAGGACATACCATCTTGCTTTGATAAAGTCACTGACACCGAACATGAACTGAGTCAGTGCCGGAATATCGTCAGGGTTAGTGAACATATCCCTGAACATAGGCATGATGAAAGTAAACATACCTATAACAACTGCGATACAGAGAACGAGAAGAACAATAGGATAAATCATAGCACCTTTGATTTTATTGTTCATTCTGTTTTCCTTTGCGTAATGGTCGGACATACGCTGCATAATAACATCGAGAGCACCGCTTGACTCGCCGGCAGCAATCATGCTTATGAGAAAGTCCGGGAAACAGCCGGTCTGCTGTTCCAAAGCCTGTGAAAATGATTCACCTTTCTGAACATCTTCATAGATTTCACGCCAGATGTCCTTTGCGGCATCTGATGTCTGCTCTTTGCACAGAATATCAAGGGTTTTAACAAGTGTAAGACCTGCCGACATCATGGCACTCATCTGTCTGCAGTTAAATGCAAGCTCCTTGGTACCAAATTTGTGCATCTTTTTTGATTCTTTTGAATCGACTTCCTGAACACTAATTACTCTCAGACCTTTTTCTCGCATTTTTTCATTGAAAGCTTTTTCACTGTCTGCGACCATTGAACCATTGCGAACATTTCCCTGAGCGTCCTTAGCCTTGTAGGAAAACTTCATTAGACCACCTCCGAATTTTGTAAGTATTGAAATAAGAGCAAAATTTTCACATACTACTCTAATAATATTATATCATTTTAACAATCAAATTTCAATTGTATGATTTATATAAATACATTATTCACTATTTAGAAAATTTGACAGTAACTAACTAATTTCCTGCAAATATATTGTTAAAATATTTTTTTATTGCACATTATGATATGCATGATTAACTTTTTATAAAACTCTGTTTACAGTATACGATGTATACTATTATAATATGTATTTTATCAGACTGAATATAATTTTTAAAAACCTGTTGCAATTATCAGATAAAAATATTATAATGGTATTATAAGTATTTTTATGGAGGCTGAATGTCATGGACAATAAACCGCTTATTTCTGTAGTTATGGGCGTTTATAACATCGGCAGCAGAGATATGCTTGAAAGAGCCGTTGTTTCCGTCCTTAACCAGACAATTGATGATTTTGAATTCATAATCTGCGATGACGCTTCTACTGACAAAACTTATAAATGGCTATGCGAACTTGCAAAGAATGATAAGCGTATCCGTTTGCTTCGCAATGAAAAAAACTATACTCTTGCCATAACCCTCAACAGATGCATATACCACTCGCATGGAAAATATATCGCCCGTCAGGACGCCGATGATATTTCAGAACCTGAACGTTTTGAAAAACAAATCAGATTTCTGGAACAAAATCCGCATATATCATTTGTCGGAAGCAACTGCTATCTTTATAATGAAAGAGAAGGCAGATTCAGCAGCCGTATAATGCCTGAATTCCCTGACCGCAATGATTTCATGTTCAATTCTCCTTTTATCCATGGTTCTATAATATTCCGACGGGAATGTTTCAATTCATACAGCTATGAAGTTTCTGAAATGACCGGCAGATATGAAGACTATACAATGTTTATGCATATGTATTCGGACGGGCTGCGTGGTGCGAATATTCAGCAGAATCTTTATGGATTTCACTATGATTCGGAGGTACGCAATGTAAGCATGAAACACAGAATTGCTGAAGCCGGTATAAGATGCAAGGGGTTTTCGGAGATGAATCTTTTCCCGAAAGCTGTTCCTTATGTCATAAAACCTGTAATACTCGGCATGATTCCGCAAAAAACTCTCAATTCCATAAAACATAAGATGAATAAGGAATAATTTTTTCTATATTCATCTGAAATATTTTATAAAACGGAGGTTTTCTTTTACAATGAATAAAGGTACAGAAAAGGTTATAGCACAGATATGCGATAAAAAAATAAAAATAGTAAGCTTTGATATTTTCGATACGCTTATTTTAAGACCTGTTTTCAAACCAACTGATATGTTCGTCCTTATGCATAACGATTTCAAAAAATTAATGCCCGATTACGAGCATGATTTCACTATAATAAGAATGGCGTCAGAAAAATCCGCAAGGCTCAATTCAGATACCGGTGAAGTAACCATCGACCAAATATATGATGAAATGTGCGAAAGTTATAGTATCCCTGCTGAAATTGCTCTCAAACTCAAAAATACTGAAATATCTCTTGAAACAGCGGCAGGATATGTAAGAAAATCAGGCAAGACGCTTTATGATGCTGCTCTTGAAAACGGTAAAAAAATAATCCTTGCTACCGATATGTATCTTCCGGAAAAAACAATCAAGGAAATACTTGACAAAAACGGATACAAGGGATATGACAGGCTTTTCCTTTCATGCGTTCTCAATAAAAACAAGTGTACAGGCACAATGTATCATCATATACTTGAGGAATATAAAATTGATGCGGCTGAAATGCTTCATATCGGTGATAACTACAATTCTGATATACTTAAACCAAGAGAGCTTGGAATACAATGCTGTTATATGCCAAGTCCTGCGGAAATTATGAAAAATGCTGTACTCTCAACAAGCGATGAAAAACAGTATTTCAATGCAAGATGCAAACTTATGAGTATTGCAAATAATTCATTTGATGACCCGTTCCAGAATGATTTGAACGAAGATGTACTTACAAAAAGACAGACCGATGACGGACTTGCTGAAAAAATCAATTCAATTCTTCCTGTTGGCAGTAAAAAGAGAAAGATGGCTGAAAATATCGCACATATCTTTTTTGGCAAATAAGCGTGCGGCAAGTTGCCGCCTCCCATTTTTAGTCAATATTTTTCTTTGCGGCAAGGTGCCGCCTCCGGTGTTTAGTCAATATTTTTCTTTGTGGCAACCAATTATATGCAACTTACCTGACTTATAACCATAAGCCAGCACTATAAGTTGCCGCCTTATCCAAGCGGTCGGGTAGGTAAAAAGTGCAACAATCAAGAAAAGTAACGAAATTGCCGGCGGCGGCTCGCCGCAAGTTTTTGCCCAGCTTTTTTCAAGCGGCAAGGTGCCGCCTCCGGTGTTTAGTCAATATTTTTCTTTGTGGCAACCAATTATATGCAACTTACCTTGCGTATCTCCTTATTGTCAGCCTTATAAAAATTTTCGGGTAGGTTAAAAAATTTCAATATTAAGAAAAGCAACGAAACCAAAAGTTTTTTGCCCAGCTTTTTTTCAAAAAAGCTGGCGGCTGAAAGCCGCCTGATGAAATTTCCGTAAACCATAACGGGCGACCAATGGTCGCCCTTACTCAAATAAAAAAGCGGCAATTTGCCGCTTTTTTTAATCTATATTTCTTTTGTAAGCAATTCTGTTGTACTTGTATTTAATGATGAAAGAAGCTCTGTTGTGCTGAATACATCTGGAAGATTTTTCTGAGGACGGCTGAGAGTTTCATTATGCTGAAGCTCCATTCTTTCAACTCTGCCTTCAACTATATCTTCCTGCTTGATTACCTTGCCTACTGTTCTTATGAAGCATTTCATATCGAACATCGGTGAAAGATTTTTTACATACTCACTGTCAAACCATACCTTCTGTTCATCAGAAAGAGTATCTCTGCCATTTACCTGAGCCCAGCCTGTAAGTCCCGGACGTACAGAATTAACATTCATCTTATCTCTCATTGAAACGAGCTTATACTGATTCCAGAGTGCCGGTCTTGGCCCGATTACAGCCATATGTCCTGCAAGTATATTGAATATCTGCGGAATTTCATCAAGACTTGTTTTTCTTAAAAATTTTCCTACTTTTGTTATGTAGCTGTCAGCATTTTCAAGCATTTCAGTAGGGATATTGACAGGAGTATCAATTCTCATTGTTCTGAACTTGAGTATGTAGAATGATTTTTTATTTATTCCGACACGACGCTGCTTGAAAAATACAGGTCCCGGACTATCAAGCTTTATAGCTATTGCTATGGCAATCATAGGAATAAGAAGTATCGGAACAGCTATCAAAGAAAGTGTAAAATCAACTATTCTTTTTATATGTTTAGCATACATTTTCATTAACCCCTATCTTATTTAATATTCATTGTTTCCTCAGTGCCAATACAGCTGTTATAAATTTCAGCCATTTTCTCTACTGATTTGCTTATATCATATTTCACAGCCAGTTCAGCACTGTTTTTCCCCATAGTCATGCGAAGTTCCTCATCACTGGCAAGCTTTTTTATCGCTTCGGCAAAGCCTTCATAGTCATCATATTTATATACGAACGCATTGACACCATTTTCCGCATATTCCTTAGTACCTCTTGAATCCGATACAATCAGCGGAAGTCCTGCTGCCATAGCCTCTATACAGGCATTTCCGAAGCCCTCACGAATTGAGGTAAATATAAATGCGTCAGCCATTTTATACATTTCCGGCATATCATTTCTGTATCCGGCAAACATCACCCTGTCAGAAATCCCCAGATTTTCAGCAAGCTGTATGTAATCATCTTTCATACTGCCCTCGCCGCATATAACATAACAGGAATCTGAAATGTCAGCCATGGCAAAAGCAGTAATTGACGCTGTATAATTCTTGTTTTTATTAAGCTCCGCCGCCGAAATCAGAACGAATGAATTATCGGCAATACCAAATTCACGGCGTTTTGCCAATCTGTCGGAAGTACAGTTCATATACTTTGCGACATCAACGCCTATTCCGTTTATCCGATAGACAGAACCTCTGCGGCAGAAATGTCTGTCAACTGCAAGATTGTAGTCATCATGGTTTATGGTGATGATACCGTCCGCATAATCCGAAAGAATTTTCTCAATCGGATAGAATGCCCACAGCTTAGGAGATGCTCCCTTGTAAAAATGAAATCCATGTGCGGTATAAAGCACCTTAGTACCTTTTTTTCTTGCATTTACAGCGGCAAGTCTTGTAAGAACGCTTGCTGTAGGTGTATGACAGTGGATTATGTCAAAATCATACTTGTCAATAATTTTTTTCAGCTGTCTGTAAGCCCTGATATTTGAAAGGCTGAAAGGCGAACGGCTGAATTCCACATTATGAAAGAAGTCACAGTTCGGAATGATACATTCCTCACCATCGGGATAATCATTCAATGCACATACATGAGTTTCAAAGCCATGCTCCTTAAACCATGCAAGATAAGGTTTGTGGAATACATTTATATGTGCCTTGACAACAGTAGCTGTAAAAAGAACTCTTTTCGCCATAAAAAAATCCCAATCTCCTGACAGAATGTAACTTGAAAGCATACTTCTTTCTTTATTTTTAATATTATATCACATAAAAAAACATATGTAAATAGATAGAATTGATTTATATTAAATCTACACTAAATAAAGATTAATATATGCTTGTAATTAGATAAATTTATGTAAATATCATATCCGTATAAAAAATTTTAAAATAAATGCAACCTTTTTATATTCTGATGTGTATTATATATAAAGAATGTCGAATTATTATGTAAAGACAGCTTTTCTTCAATACAATACGTTTGTATTATAATGAAAGGATATTACTTTCAAAAATTTTCAAGGAGGAATCTATTATGAAAAAATCAGCATTGAAAATCATGTCTGCAATCATGGCTCTTTCCATAACTGGAATACCATATTCAGACATAATCCCGCAGTCAGATAATTCCCTTGCTGTTCAGGCTCTTGAACAGACCTCGGAATTATCAAGCATAAGCGTATTCTCAGGAAAATCCAGACAGATTGATGTAACTGTCCCGATAGGCTACGAATTCTCAATTGATGATATTGAGGATTTGAATTTCAAAAAGGTCTATGAGGTTAGCCATATCAATACTGACGGCGAAAAGGTTATTGATTACTATGACCATAAGCCAATAACTATGGAGGAGCTTGAAAAGGATTGTAAAATAACTACTAAATTTCAGGACAAGTCGGAAAATCAGAAGCATTTTATAGTATCACCTGAATATATCGGTGATGAAGCTGAATCCGTTCTTTGTAATTCACTGTTCGTTACAATTACATATGATGCAGAGGACCACTCTGTTTACGGAGAAAATTATATCAGTCAGGAAGCCGTTTTCATTGTTGATGATGAGGAAAATGAGGTTGTCAAGTCAGGATATTACTATCATTTTGAGGGTGGAGAAAAAATTGAAGAATGTGACCATGAAATATGTGATGCGGAAAATATACGCCGTATAGATGTCACCGAGGATAACAATAAATTCCTGCTTGACAGCGGTGCATTTTATGTGCAGGCTGAATATAATTTCCGTTTTCACAGCTGGAGTTACAATAAAATAAAGAAAGCCGATACGGTCGAAACCATGCTTACAGGCAATGTTACCGAGATTGACAGCGAAAATAATACATTCACAGTACGCATTGATAACAATAATCAGCCTGTTGATGTAATATATCCGATTGATGCGGAATATGTCTATATTGCGATGGATTTGGATATTGGCAACAATGTAACACTCACAGGCTATAATGTTACTTCTGAAAACTGGTACACAGAGCCATACAGATTATATGTTGAACCATCATGGAAAGTGACATTATGCGACAAAATTACAAACATATCAGGTCATATGGTAACGGCAGTTTTTGACGGTATGTTTGAAAAAACATTTTATGTTAATGATGTTGAGGGAGCAAAGGTCGGCGATATTCTTTATGTAAAGAATTACGGAGATTGCATTACTGAAGAATGGTTTGATAATCCTCTTGAAGTATGGATTGAAAAATCGGAAGTTGTTGTTACAGAGGAAGTATACGGTGATGCCAACTGCGACAATGAGGTTGATGTGCGTGATGTAACAGCCGTTGCACAGCATATAGTAAAATTAAATCCTCTCTCCGAACAGGGCATTAAAAACTGCGATATATTCTGTGCAGGAACTGTTGATGTAAAATCACTCTCACAGATTAAGAAATATCTGATAAAATCCATTGATAAGCTTGAAAAGATTGACAGCTATATGCCCGAATTCAGCGTTTTATGGGAAGGCGGAGAAGGATTTGTCGGAACAAAGGTTTATAAATCCGCCGAAGAACTGCAAAACGATTTTACTTCCGAGGAAATACTTTCAAAATATGATGATGAGTATTTCAAGAATAATGTTCTCTGTGTACAGAGCATATGCGTAAATTCTATGCTTGATAATATCTATGTTGATAATGCTGAAAAAGATGAAAACGGCAATTTCAAGGTGACTTTAACGGAAACATTCAGCAGTCCGGCAGTTACAGATTTGGCATTGTTCGGATATGTTGTATGCATGGAAATATCCGCCGATAAATACACAGGTCAGACGTTTGAATATGAATTAAAGGACACATATAAACCCAATCAGGCAGGAACATATACCGATACCGCATTTATAACAGATGCAGACGATTTCTGGAGTCCTATGGAGATAAATACCAATGCAATGGTTTTCACGGAATATCAGGATTTCAGAGATTACATTGACAGCTTCTATTACAATGTATACACAACTGACGGCATTGATTATATGAATTCGGCAGGAACTGAACTCCTTGATATATATACAAAACAGTTCTTTGAGGATAATGTTCTGTTTATACAGCGTTTACAGCTTGACTGCTGTGAACCGAGTTTATCCGTTGAATATGTTCAGGAAGATACCTGCAACCACATCACAATGAGTATTCTGGATAACTGCAACGCTGATTGTGACGGATTATCGGGCTGTTTTGCAGGATTTACAATGCCTAAGTCTGAATATGATAACCATGAGTTTACAGTAAATCTTTCAATTAATCCATGCATAACTGCACAGAATAACGCATTTGTAACAGATATTGATTATTATAAAGGCGGTATGGACAACACAAGTGAAATGGTATTCACATCATATGATGATTTCAGCAGATATATGGAAAACTTCAGCTATCCTATTCCTGACGGCGGTAATGAGGCAGTCTATGACATTATGGCTCCGATTCAGCAGGAATATAATGAGGAATTTTTCAGTGAGAATGTCCTTTTCATAAGAAATATTGTATTTACAGAATGTGAAACAATATACAGCGTTGATTCCGTTACAAAAGATGAAAATGGCAATTTCATACTTTCTCTTTACGAGGATATTCCCCCCGAATATGTGGAATGTAATGGAGTACATCAGTGTCTTGCAGGATTTACACTTCCTAAATCCCAGTATACAGACGGAATGACATTCAAAGCAGAGATTGTGGAAAAGCCCTGCATAACTGCACAACAAACTGCATTTGTAACAAAGCTTGATATGTTCTGGATAGATAATCAGAATACCGACCCAATGGCATTTGAAAACTATGATGATTTTATAAACTATATAAACACATTCAGCTATCCTGAACCTGATGAAAGTTATGATACTGACTATATCAGAGAATATCCGGCAGGATATGAACTCACAGAAACATATGACGAAAGTTTCTTTGAAGATAATGTTCTTTTCATAAGAAGAATAGTATTCAGAGATGATGGCTATGATTTGAGCATTAATTCAGTTACAAGAGCTGAAAACGGAAATTTTTCGCTTAATATTGACAATAATTATGAATATACATTTGCCGATGATGTAATGACAGGCTGTTTTGCAGGATTTACACTTCCTAAATCCCAGTATAACGGGGAATTATTCAATATTGATATTAATAATGCCGCAAGAGATACATATTAAGCCTGTATAATAACAGCATACTCCTTTCTCCAAATCTATAAATGAATCAAGGGACAGCCAATTAATAAAACGGCTGTCCCTTATTCGTGTTATTTTATCCAAGCGGTCGAGCCATAAGATAAAAAACTATAAGTAGATAAACAAACGAAAGTAAAAGTTTTTTGTCCAGCTTTTTTCAAAAAGCTGGTGGTTTCCAAAGGCAACGCCTTTGGTCGCCGTCCGCAGACGGCGAAACTCCAAGGGGTGCGGGGGCGAAGCCCCTGCCTTTTAATTTGTTCAGAAAAGTTTTTTGTCAAACTTTTTCCGAAAAAAGTTTGTGCGAACGCAGTTCGCAAAATTTGCTGATATTTTATATCAGCAAAAAAGGCGGCTGAAAGCCGCCCAACCTTTTTTTATAAAAAGGTTGCCAAAAAACTTT
>JBJEQS010000424.1:0-4638 GCA_051881875.1 Oscillospiraceae bacterium | reverse complement strand
GTTGGGCGGCTTTCAGCCGCCTGATGAAATTCCCAGTAAATCATAACGGGCGAACATAGTTCGCCCCTACAAAAATAATCCATCGGACTCATGTTATGCGTTCTTTCCTATAATAAAAAGGAAAAGCAGTAAACCTTAAAGTTTACTGCTTTAAAAAGCGTAAATAATATAAAAATTAGTTAGCTCTTGTAACCTTATTTGAGCGTAAGCATCTTGAGCATACATAGATATGACATGGAGTACCCTTAACGATAGCCTTTACACGCTTAACGTTTGGCTTCCAAGTTCTGTTAGTTCTTCTGTGAGAGTGAGAAACCTTAATACCAAAAGTAACTCCCTTTCCGCAAACTTCGCACTTTGCCATTGCGAGCTGCACCTCCTTTTCAATGCATAAAAAGTCAACACAACTATTTTATCATAATCTGAAAAAAAAAGCAATAGTTTTTTAATATTTTTTTTTATTTGTAGGATTAATAAACTTTTATGTAAATATAATTTCAAAAAGCTTGCAATTCTCACAGATTTACAGTAAAATAGTAATATATATATAAAAGAAAGGCGGAAAATTTTATGAAAGACATGATTCTTGAATTCCTTATAAAAGCACTGGTGCTTTGCACATCATTTCCTGTGCATGAGTTTGCACACGCATATGCGGCAGACAAGCTGGGCGACCATACTGCAAGGTATCAGGGCAGACTTTCACTCAATCCCAAAAATCATATTGATATAATGGGTGCGATATTTATGATTTTCATAGGTTTCGGTTGGGCAAAGCCTGTGCCGATAAATCCAAACAATTTCAAAAACCGCAAGGTCGGAATGGCGATAACGGCTCTTGCAGGACCTGTATCAAATCTTATCATGGCATATATTGCAATGATAATATATAAAATAATGATTTATGCAGGTGCAAGCAGTTCTGTTGCATGGATATTCGGATATATCGTTCTTCTGAATATAGGTCTTGCAGTATTCAATCTTATACCGATACCACCGCTTGACGGCTCAAGAATTGCAACGATTTTTCTCAAGGAGGAAACATATTTCAATATAATGAGATATGAGGGAATAATATTCATTGTGCTTTTTGTGATAATACGTTCAGGAATTTTTGATACACCTATGGCTGCGGTACAGGGTGCAGTATTGTCAGTTATGGACGTACTTACAAGGTATATTGACCTCATATTCGGATAACAAGGTGAAATATGGAGAAAATATCCTTTAAGCTTGATAATTTTGAAGGCCCTCTTGACCTTCTTCTGCATCTTATCTCAAAGCATAAGCTTAATATAAACGATATAGAAATATCAAAGCTGCTTGAACAGTATATGGAATATATCGAAAATGCCGTTTCGCATGACCTTGAGATAGCAGGGGAGTTTCTTGAAATGGCGGCAAGGCTTATATATATAAAAACAATGTCGCTTCTTCCGAATCCAAAGGAGGCAGAGGAGATAAAAAAAGAATTGCAGGGTACACTTATAGAGTATTCCCAGTGCAAAAAAGCGGCTGAACGTCTTAAAGAGTGTTTTATCGGCAATGAGATATTTTCGCCGCCGCAGATAAAGCAGGAAACGGACAGTACATATAATGTCAGGCATAATCCTGATGAACTGCTGAAAGCATTGCAGAATATGGCTGTAAGGAATATAAAGGCTGAAAAGAAAAATATGCCTGTATTCAATGAAAAGCTCCATACAATAGTAAAGGGCAGAATGGTTTCGGTAATGTCAAAGGTTGTCCATATATTAAGACAGCTTTATTCAAAGGGTATTATGGATATGAACAGCCTTTACAAAGGCATGACAGACCGTTCGGAGAGAGTTGCAACATTTCTTGCTGTGCTTGAATTAACCAAGTCAGGCAGGATAATACTTAATGATGACAACACTGAAATCCGTTTTATAGGCAGACAGAAATTAATAGACAGGCAGGAGCAGTAGAAATATGAGTTTTAATGAAAAATTATCGGCGGCAGAGGCAATACTTTTTTCATACGGTGAGCCTATGGAGGCAAAAAAACTTGCGGAAATTACAGAAACAGATGTTAAGACCGTTGAGAATTTTGTGAATATCCTTAATGACCGTTATGAAGATTCAGGAAGTGCCTTTCAAATCGTAAAGCTTGACAAATCGTATCAGATGTGTACAAGAAAGGAATATGCCGCATATGTGAAAAAGGCTCTTGATACAAATAACAATGTGCCTGTTTCGCAGGCTGCAATGGAAACTCTTGCACTTATTGCATATAATCAGCCTGTTACAAAAAGCTTTGTTGAAAGTGTAAGGGGCACTGACAGTTCATCTGTGGTAAACAAGCTTGCTGAAAGGGGACTTATATGCGAGGCAGGACGCCTTGAAATCCCAGGCAGACCTATTGCATATAAGACAACAGAGCTGTTTCTGAAATGCTTCGGACTGTCCTCTGTTGATGAGCTTCCGCCGCTTGAAGAAAAGCCTGTTATGAATGTTCAGGAAGGCGAAGAATGAAGGCTCTGATTATTACAGCAATAATACTGCTTATATTTGCAGTAAGTCTTAATGTTTCTGTTATTGCGGATATAAGCTATATCGGTGGAAAGCTTGATTACAGAGTCAGTTATGGATTTTTCAAGCTTTATCCGTTTCCTTTTAAGAAAAAGAAAAAAATAAAATCATCAAAAAGCAGGAAAAAATCCGATAAAAGCGGAAAGAATGAAAGAGGAAAATCTGAAAATAATTTGATGGATACGATTGATACAGTAATCAGACTTATCGAGGAATGTGCTGACGGAATAAAAAAATCAGCAAGGAAGATAATAATAAAAAATCTGTATGTATCGTTTATAATACGAAATGATGACGCTTGCACCTGTGCGGTGAATTATGGTATAATAAGCGGTGCAGTATATACACTGGTCGGAATTGTAAGTTCACTTTTTAAAACATCACTGAAAAAAATATCTGTCGGTCTTGAATTCAATCAGCCTGACAGTGTATATGATTTCAGCTTCAGTCTTAAATTGAAACTCGGAACAGGGATAAAGACTGTTCTGAATATTCTTTTTAAATATATTGTTTTGCTTTATAAAAAATCAAAGGAGAAGTAGTTATGAGTACAAATAAACTGAATGAAACCATGCAGAATGCAATGGAAAACATAAAGAAGATGGTTGATGTTGATACAATCATCGGAACACCTATGGATTTTCCCGACGGTACACATATCATACCTGTATCAAAAGTATCATTCGGATTTGGTTCAGGCGGTTCAGATATTCCGACAAAGAGTGAAAAGGAACTTTTCGGCGGTGCAACAGGTGCGGGAATAACAATTCAGCCTATTGCATTTATCGTTATAAAAAGAGATGGAGATGTAAAGCTTCTCCAGATGTCAGTAAATGCTTCAAAGGAAAATGCTATTATAAATACAGTTCCTGAGGTTATTGATAAAATATCAGATATATTTTCAAAGGATAAAGAGAAAAAATCTGAATAAGACGTTTTAAATATCAGCTTTCAGCCATAGAATGTATAAAGTATATATTTTCTATGGGGGAGTATGTTTATGCTGAAATACTGTTTATGTATGCTTGTATCGGTCATATTGACGCTGATTTTCATTAATCCGCTGAAAGCAGAAGCATTTGATGTTTCCGCCGCTTCAGCGGTAATGATTGAAGCGTCAACGGGTGATGTTGTGTATGAAAAAAACGCATATGAGCAGAGGTCGATGGCAAGTACCACAAAGATTATGACAACTCTCCTGTGCCTTGAAAGCGGTAATCTCGATGACAGCTTTATTGTTGATGAAAATGCAATAATGGTTGAAGGCTCATCAATGGGACTTGTAAAGGGAGATGTCGTTACAAAAAGAGCATTGTGCTGCGGAATGATGCTTCCTTCGGGAAATGATGCCGCCAATGCGACAGCAGTTAAGCTTGCAGATTCAATCGGGGCATTTTCGGATATGATGAATGAACGTGCTGAGAAAATCGGTATGAAAAACACTCATTTCGTAACGCCGTCAGGACTTGAAGCAGATGGGGAACATTATTCCACTGCATATGATATGGCTCTGCTTACAAGGGAAGCCTTAAAAAATGAGGAATTCCGCAGAATATGCGGTTCATCATCAATAAAGGTTAAATTCGGAAATCCGCCGTATGAGAGGACTCTTTTCAATACAAACAAACTGCTTAATATGTATGACGGAGTTATCGGTGTGAAAACCGGTTTTACAGATGAAGCAGGCAGATGTCTTGTATCAGCTTGCGAAAGAGATGGGATTACGCTTATATGCGTAACTCTGAACGCTCCTGATGACTGGAATGACCATATGAAAATGTATGATTACGGCTTTTTATCGACCGATTTGCGTGTATGCCCGACAGACAGCATTATGGATATTGATGTTGTGGGCAGCGATAAGAACAGTATAAGAACATCTGCGGCGAATGAGCTTACATATGGCGGAATTTCCGGAAAACAGTATGATATAACTGTAAAATACAGTATGAATCCGTTTGTTTATGCTCCTGTATGCGTGGGAGATATAATAGGCAGAGCCGATTATTACTGCAATGGTGTATTTATAGGAAGTGTTGATGTTTTATCAGCTGAAAATGCTGATTTAATAAAGGTTGAAAGGAA
>JBJEQS010000423.1:0-4640 GCA_051881875.1 Oscillospiraceae bacterium | reverse complement strand
GCCGCCCAAACTTTTTTTGGAAAAAGTTTGACAAAAAACTTTTTTGAACGATTGATGGGCAGGGGCTTCGCCCCCGCACCCCTTGGAGTTTCGCCGTCTGCGGACGGCGACCAAAGGCTCTGCCTTTGGAAACCGCAAGCTTTTGAAAAAGCTTGACCAAAACTTTTTCCTTAGGTTGTCGAACTCACGTTATATTATATTAAAAAATCTTCTTGCATTCGCATTGGTTATATCAAGAACCTCCTGCATATCAAGATTTTTTATCTCTCCGACCTTTCGGGCAATACTCTCAATCATAAGGCTGTTGCATCTCTTTCCTCTCCACGGCTCAGGTGCCATATACGGACAATCCGTTTCAAGCATAAGTCTGTCCATCGGCACTCTTTCAAGTGCTTTCAAAGCCTTTCTGGCATTTTTGAATGTAAGTACACCTGTGAAGCTGATATGCATACCAAGCTGAATGACCCTTTCGGCTGTTTCGGCTGAACCGCTGAAACAATGCACCACTCCATTCGGCTTATACTCCTCAAGTATCTGCATTGTATCCTCCGATGAATTCCTTGAATGGATTATAACCGGCAAATCAAGCTTCTTTGCAAGTTCAAGCTGTTCACGGAACATTCTTATCTGCAAATCCCTGTCATACTCCTCATAGTGATAGTCAAGTCCTATTTCACCTATTGCCTTTACCTTTGGATTTTCTGCAAGATTTTCCAGTATTTCAATATAATTTTCAGGAGTATCATTCACACATTCTGGGTGTACTCCCACCGCATTGAACATAAAATCATAATTTCTGCTTATATCAAGGGCTTTTTCTGAGTCCTCACAGCTTGATGACGCCATCATTATATATTCAACGCCGCTTTTATGCATATCCTGCAAAAGCTTATCCCTGTCCTCATCAAACGATGAGTCAGTATAATGTGAATGTGAATCGAAAATATGTTCTGCCATTTTACTCCTCTGTTTCCTCTGCTGATACATCAGCAAGCCATTCTTTTACTTCTGCAATATCGTCCTGTGAAAGAACATACATATTATCCTCCCAGTTTCCTGACGGGTTCTTGAACTGTGCATCATATTTATCTTCCTCAAAGATGTATTCTATTACTTTCTGCTTTGCTGTAAAGTCAAGTGCGGCAATATCACTTTCACCTACTAAATTCATAACTGAATTGAAGTTTGTTTCAAGGTTTCCTGCGATACGTTCGCCTGTTGTCTGATTAATCATCGCTGTAATTACACCGCTTGCGTAATATACACGCTGTTCCTCATCTGCAAAGGCATAGTGAGTTATAAGGTTCTGAATCTGCTCGCTGCTGAGATACTGTTCGCCTGCATTGAAGCCTTTAAGACCTGTCGGTACATTGTATGACGCACCTCCGAATATATCGCAGAGCTTGCAGAAGCTTTCGTCCTCAAGCTTTATATACTTGTTTATTTTTATATCAAATGTATTTTCCAGTGCTGATTTTACGGAAACTATTCCGCCTGCACTGTAAAAATCATTTATTGTTGCCGTTTTATTGTCCGTAGTCAGTGATGTGCTGTTTAAAAATGGTACAAGTATAAATTTCCTTGTCATAGGCTCTGCACGAAGTACAAAGAATGTTTTTACAAGCGATTCATCATTGAAATCCAGTACAACAAGTATGTTTCCGCTGTCTGACGCTGATGGTGCATATTCCTGATTTTTATTTGTACCGTTGATTTCCTCACCTCTCAGGGTTATTTTATTATAGTAATAAAGTGCCGGTATGCCTATAAGTATCAGTGATACAAGGGTTGTAATCAGAAACGGTATCGCTATTTTACCGCTTCCCTGTTTTTTCTTTGCCATAAAGAATATCCTCCAAAATGCTTGAAATAAAAACAACAGAGTAGTATAATATATAATACAGCAGTCAAATATGCCATATACTATATATTATAGCGGAATTACTCTTTTTTTTCAAGGGCTTCATCATATTTTTCCTTAAATTCCTTTAGGTTTACCGTTTTTATTTCTATCCCTGCTTCTTTTGCAATGCGGATAGTCTGTCCCGTTCCGCTTCTGTAATTGCTCACAAAGGCTATCAGCTTATCAGAATGTTCTACCATATATCTGTTTCGTATTTCATATACATTCCTGCTGTAATTTTCAGATGTGAATATTATTTCATCGGCACATCTGAGAATGGTTTGCAAATCCTCACGCTCCTCACCCTTAAAGCCGTCTATATGCTTTCGGAACGGACTTACTGCGATAAGCTGTATATCAGGGTTTTTCTCCTTGAATTCCGCTACATATACTCCTGCCCAGAGGTCTATTCCTCTTGCAAGACCTGTGAGAAATCTTGTATACCCCTGATTGATGCTTTCGTATATGCTGAAATACAGCAGGCTTTTTATATCGTTTACAAGCTGCAGCGATTCGGGAAGTTTTTCGGGACGATGCCCTGAAAAGCATATTGTTTTTTCATTCATAAGTATTCTCCGTTTTTATTATTTCGTAATATGTAAATGAGAAAAAATAGTTTAATTTTTGCTGATATTTCTTATCAGCAAATTCTGCGAACTGCGTTCGCACAAACTTTTTTTGGAAAAAGTTTGACAAAAAACTTTTTTGAACGATTGATGGGCGGGGGCAAGCCCCCACACCCCCATTTCGCTCTGTCGAGCGACCAAAGGCTTTGCCTTTGGAAACCACCAGCTTTTTGAAAAAAGCTGGGCAAAAACTTTTAGTTTCGTTTTTTTCTTTGTTGGGTTGTTTTTTTTCCTACCCGACCGTTTGAATATAACAAAATACTTAAAATGACAGGCGGCAACTTGCCGCTTTGTAATCTATATTAATTACTATAACATAAAGAAAAAGATTTTTCAAGATTTTTTTCAATTTATTTATATCCGAAAGGGAGTTGTTTTTTCAATGAAGCATTACTGCAAAAGAGCATGGGCTGAAATCCATCTCGACAGACTCGAAAGAAATATTAACACCATAAAAAATGGTCTTTCAGAAAATACTGAGATTATGGCGGTTGTCAAGGCTGATGCATATGGCCATGGTGAAGCTGAAATCCTCCACAAGCTTACATCATGCGGCATTAAATATTTTGCCGTTTCCAATCTTGATGAAGCCATTTCCGTAAGAAAACACTGTGTGGACGGCGAAATCCTTATCCTCGGATATACTCCGCCCGAATGTGCTGATGAACTCATAAACTACAACATTATACAGGGTATCGTTTCAGAGGAACACGCTCATGCCTTATCCAATTATGCCAGAGAAAACGGCGGCAAAGTACGCTGTCATATCAAAATTGATACCGGTATGGGACGTGTCGGCTTGAAGCATAAGCACCCTCAGAATTCCGCAAAAGAGGCTTTCGATATTATAAATTCATGCAAAAATCTCTCCGTTGAGGGTATGTACACTCATTATGCTGTTGCTGACAGTGATGAGCCTGATGATATCGCATATACAAATAAACAGACCGATTTTATAATCGCTGCTTATGATGAACTTGTAAATCTTGGCATTAAGCTGAAACATCTGCATTTTCTCAACAGTGCAGGGGCTTGCTATCATATGAACGAAAGAAGCACTCTCGCAAGAATAGGCATTACAATGTACGGTTTATATCCTAATCCTGCACTTGAATTGCCTTATAAGGTTGAGCCTGTTATGGATTTTAAAGCCGTTATATCCGAGATTAAAACGATACATAAGGGAGATTTTGTAAGCTATGGCAGAACTTATTGTGCCGAAAAGGATACAAAAATTGCAACCGTCACTGTGGGATATGCTGACGGATATTCAAGGCTTCTATCGTCAAAGGCTGATATTATCGTTCATGGCAGAAAATGCAGGATTATCGGCAGGATATGTATGGACCAGCTTATGATTGATATTAGCGATGCTGACAGCGATATAAAGGCAGGAGATACTGTTACGCTTATCGGCAGAGATGGTGACTGCTGTATAACTGCTGATGACCTTGCAGGAATATATGGTACTATCGGTTATGAGGTAGTATGCGGAATATCAAAGCGTGTTCCGAGGATATATTCCAATTAACATGAGTTCGACAGCCAAAAGAAAAAAGTTTTGGTCAAGCTTTTTCAAAAGCTTGCGGTTTCCAAAGGCAGAGCCTTTGGTCGCTCGACAGAGCGAAACGGGGTGTGGGGGCTTGCCCCCGCCCAATTATCGTTCAAAAAAGTTTTTTGCGGCGAGTCGCCGCCTCCGGTGTTTAGTCAATATTTTTCTTTATGGTGGTCAATTATATGCGACTTACCTTGCGTATCTCCTTATTGTCAGCCTTATAAAAATTTTCGGGTAGGTTAAAAAATTTCAATATTAAGAAAAGCAACGAAACCAAAAGTTTTTTGCCCAGCTTTTTTTCAAAAAAGCTGGTCGCTCGACAGAGCGAAACGGGGGTGTGGGGGCTTGCCCCCGCCCAATTATCGTTCAAAAAAGTTTTTTGTCAAACTTTTTCCAAAAAAAGTTTGTGCGAACGCAGTTCGCAAAAAATAAACCATCAAATTCCCATCAAACCACAATCAGCGAACAAAGTTCGCTTTTTGCTGATATTTCATATCAGCAAAAAAGGGGACGCCCTCTCGTGCAGGGCGTCCCCTCTTTTCAGCTTTCAGCTGAA
>JBJEQS010000422.1:0-4682 GCA_051881875.1 Oscillospiraceae bacterium | reverse complement strand
CTCGCCGCAAAAAGCTTGACCAAAACTTTTATTTTTGGTTATCGAACTCACGTTATTTTATTTTCAAATCTCCTCTCAGATTTATCTCTGATAGATAAATCAGCTAATTTAACAGCATATAAAATTTAAAATTTAGTAATTGTATAATAATTGCTACAATTACTATAACTTTTTTATTATTGTTTATTGACAAATTACATTAAAAAATTATATAATATATGTCATAGTGACTAAATTTTATGGTTCACAATTGTTTAATCTATGAGAGGAGATAATCAGATGTTTTCGAGAGAAAGTGTAAAAAAGCCTTATACTGTGCTTGTATGCGTTGTGATTGTTCTTGTGATGGGCATTGTATCGTTTACAAAGATGGTTCCTGACCTTCTGCCGAGCATGAACCTGCCTTATGCAGTAGTAATGACAACATATATAGGTGCAAGTCCTGAGGAAGTTGAACAGACTGTAACAAGACCTGTTGAGCAGTCGATGTCATCAATCAACAATATAAAGCAAATAAGTTCAACATCAAGTGAAAATGTATCGCTTGTAATACTTGAATTTGATGACAGTGCAAATATGGATTCAGTCACGATTGATATGCGTGAAAATCTTGATATGCTGACATCATCATGGAGTGATTCAGTAGGAAGTCCTGTTATTATGAAGCTGAACCCCGATATGATGCCTGTAATGATAGTGGCACTCAGCGTTGAGGGAATGGATGTTCAGGAAATATCGGACTATGCAAATGATACACTTATCCCGTCACTTGAAAGCGTTGACGGCGTGGGAAGCGTATATGCCTCAGGTCTTATCGAGCAAAATATAAACGTAATTATTCGTCAGGAAAAGATTGATGAAATCAATAAAAAGCTTAAAAACAGCGTTGAGGAAAAGCTTGATGACGCCAAGGAGGAGCTTGATGATGCCAAGGAGGAGCTTGATGAAAACAAGAGTGAACTTGAAGACGCTCTGGAACAGTTCAATGAAGGCATGATACAGGGAAGTCAGGGAATTACTGCGGCAAGATTTGAAATTCTCAAGAATGAAATAAAGCTTGCAGACGGCAAGGCTGAACTTGAATCAAAAGAAGCTGAACTGAAATCAGGTCTTGATGAAATTGAAAAAAATGAAAAGACTATGACAGAAACTCTTGACTCACTTACAAGCGGAAAATCCCAGCTTGAAGATGGTCTTTCGCAGATTAACAGCGGTATTGAAACGATAGATACTCAGCTTGAACAGCTTGAAATAAATGAAAAACAGCTGAATGATGCATATGAACAGATAAAAGCGGCGGCAGACAGTGCAGAAGCAGGATATATAAATGAGGAAATGCAGGCGGCTATGCTTGCACAGTTTGCTGAACAGTTCGGACTTCCGGCTGAACAGGTAACTGATTTTCCGACACTGCTTGCATTTATTCAGCAAAGTATTGATGAAGTATCAGGAGGAAAAGCTCAGCTTGAATCATCTAAGACAGAACTTGTCAATCAGCGTGATGAAATGAACAATAAGCTTGCTGAAATTAATTCTGCAATGGAACAGCTTGAAAGCGGTATGGCTGAACTTGCATCGGCAAAAGCACAGGCTCTTGAGGGAAAAGCGGCTCTTGATGCAGCAAAAGCTCAGCTTGAGGAGGGCATAAGCCAGATTGATGATGCAAAGGATATGCTCAACGAACAGGAATCACAGCTTGAAGATGCAAAGAATGAAAACGGCAAACAGTTAAATGATGGTCTTGATGCCATAAATGAGGGTGAGGCACAGCTTAATGAACAGCTCGATAACTGGGACGATACAGTTTCAGATGCAATTGACAGTGCAGATGTAAGCGAAACGCTTACTGTTGAAATGATATCCAATATACTCAAGGCACAGAATTTCTCAATGCCTGCGGGATATATAACCGAAGATGACGGAGTGGAGTATCTTGTTAAAATAGGCGATAAGATTGATGATGAGGAAATACTCAAAAATCTTGTGCTTTTTGATTTGGGTATTGACGGAATGGAGCCTGTAAAATTATCAGATGTTGCAGATGTATTTACAGTTGATAACTCCGATTCAGTATATGCGAGTGTTGACGGCGAAAAGGCTGTAATCCTTACATTCCAGAAGCAGAACAACTATGCAACAGCGGAGGTTGCGGCAAGTCTTCAGGAAAAATTTGCGAAAATGTCCGGGGAAGATGAAAACCTTTCATTCACAGAACTTATGAATCAGGGCGATTATATAAATCTTATAGTTGATTCTGTAATAAAAAATCTCCTTGAAGGTGCAGTATTTGCAATAATCATACTTCTCTTATTCTTAAAGGATTTCAGACCTACATTTGTAATAGCCTGTTCAATCCCGATAAGCCTTATATTTGCAATAGCACTTATGTATTTTTCGGGCATATCACTCAACATCATATCTCTTTCAGGTCTTGCGATAGGTGTTGGTATGCTTGTTGATAACTCGGTTGTTGTAATTGAGAACATATACCGATTGAGAAACAAAGGACTTTCAGAAGTAAAATCATCGGTAAGCGGTGCAAAGCAGGTTGCAGGAGCAGTAACATCATCAACTCTCACAACTGTATGTGTATTCGCACCTATTGTATTTGTTGAAGGTCTTACAAAGACATTGTTTGTCGACATGGCTCTTACAATAGCATTTTCACTCGGTGCAAGCCTTATCGTATCGCTTACAGTAGTGCCTGCCATGACATCAAAGATGCTTACAAAAACAAAAGAAATAAAAACTCCTCTCTTTGATAAATTTAAAAATATATATGTAAAACTTCTCTCAAAGGCTCTTAAAATCAAGCCGGTTGTACTTATTGCGGTAGTCGTTCTCCTTATACTCTCTGCATATGGTTCGGTAATGAAAGGCGTATCCTATATGCCTGATATGGACAGCACACAGGTATCAATAACACTTTCAATGCCTGATGGTACAATCCTTGAGGATACAGTTGAAATGTCCGAAGAAGTTATGGAAAAAATCAATGAGATAGAGGACGTTGAAACAGTCGGAGCAATGCTTTCAAGCGGCATGGCGGCAATGTTCGGCATGAGCGGTGATACAAGTACAACAGAGGTTTCGATGTATGCCATACTCAAAGACGATAAAACTCACACCAGTCAGGAAATAGCGGCAGAAATCAACAGTATGTTTGAGGATTATGACTGTGAAGTCATTGCAAATGGTTCAACAATGGATATGTCAGCACTTGGCGGCTCAGGTGTTACCATGAATATCATGGGAGATGATATTGAAAAGCTTCAGGAAATTGCCTCCAAAGCCGCTGAAAAGCTTTCAGAGGTTGAAGGAATTGCAGAGGTCAATGACGGCATGGATAATCCTTCACCGGAACTTAAAATAACCGTTGATAAGGAAAAGGCTATGCTGAATGGTCTTACAGTAGCACAGATATTTGCTGAAATTGCTCAGAATATATCAAGTTCATCAACAGCAACATCAATAACAACCAACGGCAAGGAAGTTGACATAATAGTTGAAAACGGTGCTGATGAGGAAATGACAAGAGAAAGTATCAGAAACTATAAATTCAAGGTTGCAGATAAATCAGCTGATGAAGGAATGGCATTTGGCAGTGAAGCCGATAATACAGAAAAGAAAGAAAAGGAAATAAAGCTTTCTGAAATCGCAGAAATCGAAGATACATACACACTTTCATCAATCAACAGAGAAAATCAGAAGAGATACATTTCAGTATCCGGTTCAATTGCAGAAGGTTATAATGTAGGTCTTGTAAGCAATGATGTTGAAAAGGCATTTGCGGATTTTGAAATTCCTGACGGATTTGAAATAGAATTTGCAGGTGAAAATGAAACAATCATGGACGCTATGGGACAGCTTGGACTTATGCTTGCACTGGCAGTTCTGCTTATATATCTCATAATGGTTGCACAGTTTCAGTCATTTAAATCGCCGTTCATTGTAATGTTCACAATGCCGCTTGCATTTACAGGAGGATTTATCGCACTTATCCTTACAAATAAGGAGCTTAGTGTTATAGGTATGCTCGGCTTTGTAATGCTTGCAGGTATAGTAGTTAATAATGGTATCGTGCTTGTTGATTATATCAATCAGTTAAGACTTGACGGCATGGAAAAAGTTGATGCAATTATTGAAGCAGGTGCAACAAGATTAAGACCAATTCTCATGACAGCAACAACTACAATTCTCGGTCTTTTAATGATGGCAGTAGGAAAGGGAATGGGGGCTGATATGGTACAGCCGATAGCAATAGTAACAATCGGAGGACTTATCTATGCCACATTCACAACATTGTTTGTAATCCCGATAATATATGATATATTCAATAAGAAGCCTATGAAGAAGATTGAACAGTCTGAACTTGAATATTTTGAGGATTAATATTATATTCAGATAAAAATGGTAATGCGGACAGTTGCCTTAATGGTGATTGTCCGTATTATTTTTTGGAAAAATCTCTTGTATATATATGATAAAAATGCTATAATAAATACAGAAAAATTATTTAATATTGACGTGGCTTCAATGAAATAAAAATTTTAAAAATCAAAAGTTTTGGTTAAGCTTTTTGTGGTAAGCTGCAAACGAAAATAAGAGTTTTTGCCCAGCTTTTTTCAGAACTTGTTCTCATAGACGATTTAAAAGCAAATGAGAGTGAGAAATATAAATCA
>JBJEQS010000421.1:0-4707 GCA_051881875.1 Oscillospiraceae bacterium | reverse complement strand
CCCTGCTTGCCAAAATGGCTGACCAGGGTGAAAAGGGTTCAACAGCCGGCACAAAGCTTACTGCCATTATGAGAGACCTCAAAAACTCTGCCGAAGATGGTGCTATTGCAATTGGTGATACATCTGTCGCAGTTTATGACAGCAAAGGTCAGATGCGTGACCTTGGTCTGATTATGGCGGATATTCAAAAGGCTACAAACGGTATGAACGATGAACAGCGTGACCTTGCACTCGGCTCATCATTTACAGCGGACAGTATTGCAGGTGTAAACCTTGTATTAAATGCAGGTGCGGACAGTGTGGTTTCATTTGCTGAAGAACTCAGAAATTGCGAGGAAACTGCCTCAGATGTTGCAAAAGCTATGAATGACAACCTTGCAGGCGATATTAAGGGCATACAGTCCGCCTTTGAGGGTCTGCAAATAGTCCTGGGACAAAGTATGAATGATGGTCTGAGAAGCATTGTACAGGAGGCTACGGGTTATCTCCAGGACCTCAGAGAGGCATTTGTCAATGACGGCTGGCAGGGGCTCGGAAAAACACTGGGAGACTCACTCACATTAGCACTCAAAAACAATGAAGATTCCGTTATTTACGCAATGCAAATGGGACAGCAGTTTGTGCGGTCGCTGGCAGAGAGCCTTCAAAAAAACTCAAAACGTATCTCCCAAAGTCTTGTCAAAATGATTACTCAGGGTATCAGAAACAGTGCGTCAGTCTACTCGACAGTCTACACTGTCGGACTGAATATAATAACTCAAATTGTTTCGGGACTTGCCGATAATGCTGTATACATAACAAAAACGATTATCAGTGCCATTGGAAACATCGTTGACGCAATAACTGAAAATGCACCTGTTTTATTGCAGGCGGGATTTACGATTATACAGGCATTGCTTTCAGGTGTCCTGCAAAATACAGACAGTATTGTAAGCTGTATAGTAACACTTCTGAACTCGCTGATTGAATGTGTAAATGAAAATATATTTATTATCCTTGATGCTGCCTTGCAGATAATATTTGCATTAGCTGACGGTCTGACAGCAAATCTCCCGATGTTGCTTGAAAGTGCATTGCAGCTTATCATGGCACTTGCACAGTATATTGGTGACAATATCCCACTTCTGATTGACTGTGCCATTGAAATACTTCAAATGCTGATACAGTTTGTGTTTGACAATCTCCCCATGCTGCTGGAATGTGCATTGGGCATTATAATGGGGCTTGTGGAATATCTGCTTGATGACGGCACTCTGAATAACTTGCTTGACTGTGCTGTTGAAATTATTACATCGCTGATAGCATTTATAGTAAACAATCTCGAACCATTGCTTGAATGTGCTGTACAAATAATTTCAGCTATTGTGATGTACATCATCAATAACGCTGATAAATTGCTTGAAAGTGCCGCCGAACTCTTATCCACACTCGCAGTAGGCTTGGTATCATCAGCTTATCTTGTAATTGACGCCATTGCGAAGCTGCTTGCTGATATCTGGGTAAAATTCAGTGAAACCGACTGGGGAGAAATAGGACACAACATCATTGAGGGAGTTAAAAACGGTTTTTTGGCAGGATTTGAACAGGTAAAAGAAACATTTAATGGAGCTTGGGACGAGCTAAAGCAGAATTTCTGTGATTTCTGGGATATAAATTCTCCTTCAAAGGTTATGGCAGACCTTAGCGGATATCTGCCGGCAGGTATGGGAGAGGGCTTCAAGGCAGGTATGCCGTCTGCATTAGATGACATCAATACAAGTCTTGACAGTGCCGTAAGCGGAATAGATATTGACAGTATCTACTCGCAGTTACAGAATTTAAATCTTTCACAGGGAGCGGGAGCTGTCCCTGCATATTCTGATGTTATCGGGCAGGCATACGGACAGCAGCACAGCAGCGGTGCAGATACCTTGAATACGGCTGATAACAAACAGAGCAGTGACGGCGGAAACTGGACATTCCCGATTTATCTGTTTCCGAATTCAGATGCACTCGACAGCATAATTGTATCGGCGGCGGCAAGGGCAAATATAGTCAGCGGAGGGCGGAGCATATGATTTTTATTTTATACCAGTATAGCAGTCAGAGTGTTCTTGACATATCTAAATTTGGAGGCAGGGTTCTTGAATTTGATGTTTCATCTGACCAGAATATCAAAACATATACCACAGAAACAGGTGAAACCATTATTTACGGTATTCGCAATCAGATAAAGACAATAAGTTTTACCCTTGAGGGTACACATGAACTTTGTGGGGAAGTGGAAAATATGCTGAAGGAATATCAGCTTTACCTGGAGCATAACTATGACGGCAGTACACAAAAAATGCTTGTTATGAAATCTTCTTCAATATCGAAAAAATGCATATCAAAGGGAGCTGATATATGGACAATTTCCTGCATGGTAAAGGAGGTGTAAGCTTTGGTAATTACCGAAACTGTATCCGGTAAAATTACGCTGCCAAATGGCAGCATACACAGCTTTGATGACAGTGATATTATATCCGACAGCCTGTCGATAACCTGGCAGTGCTGTGATGACAGCACATTTGCACTCGGCGGAGCATTTTGTGCGGTGCTTTCAATGCAGATACGGATTCCGAACACTTCAAGCTATGCCATTATCGGTGCTAAAATTGAAATCAATATGTTAGTAAGCAGCGGCAGTGAGAGTGATAAAAGGGCAGGGGTATTTACTGTTACTTCTGCCACACGTTACGAAGATATTTATACTCTTAGTGCGTCTGATAATATGATATGGCTTGACCAGTCATCATACACCGAGAGCAGTAACAATAAACTCATCAACACTGCGTATGAGCAGCTTGTGGGCAATCTGCATAATCCGGCTGATGCATTTATAAAAATTGCACATGATATCTGTGATCTGGACACTCAGGAAAGAAATAGCATAGTATCAACAATGTGCAACTGCAATGGTGTTGCAGGTACAACCAGCGGCACACAGAATGTTACACTTCTTCCCGAAGACACTGTGCAGAATTTGAGAGATTATATAGGTTGGCTTGCCGAGTGGATGGGCGGATTTGCTTATGCTGATGACAATGGAGCTATATCTGTTAAACAGTTTTCAGCAACAAGCAGTTATACCCTTAAAAGGAAAAACTGTAGCAATATGGATATAGCTGATTTCAGTTTTTTCCACTATCAGACACGCTTGACACTATATGATAACAGCTTTTACGCTTACGGACACGAGGAAACGACAGATACCGGCAGATATAATATAATGACCGAGATATCAGAAAATCCGTTTTTAGACGGCATATACAAAGCCGCTGTTCTGGATTATGGACAAAATATCGCCCTCCTTGAGTCCCCTGCAATATCTCTCAATAATATGCTTAACACGCTGAAAATCCGCCCTTTTACAGCAACTTGCTATGTGCCGCATTATTTCAGGCTTGGCGACTGCATCACAATTAACAACTTTGATACGGTAATCACTAAAATCCAGTGGAAATATCGTGGCGGACAGACTATAAGCTGTGCCGGAAAGGATACCCGTATTCTCTCATCGATAAAACGGCAGTCACCTGTCAGGCGTTCAGCTGACAGACTCAAAACATCTCAAAAACGCCTTGAAACAAAAATCAATAATGATATTGTAAATCTGGATACACAAGTCGGCACAAAACTAACTTCACAATGGGAAACAATCCAGGACCAGATAAGCGAAATATGGGCAAATATAAACTCAAGCCAGCAGGGAGGTGAATAAATGATTTTAAAAGCGGAGCATAAGTATATTGATACTTCCCCTATCGCTCACCTGTTTATAAACGGCGAGAAAAACGCTGATATTATAAACTTTGAAGTGGACAGGTTTTATAATGGCATAGATTTAACAGTCTGCGATTTTATTTTGAGGGCTGTAAATGCAAGTCAGAACCTTATCGACCAGATACTTGAAAAGACCATTAACGATAACTGTATAAGCCTTAAATGGACAGTAAATGAGTATTTCACAGCTGTCAATGGTAAACTTCTCCTTGAAATCCGTGCCGTCAGCGGTGATGAGTTAGTCTTAAAATATGTGTTAAATCCTGTGTATGTAAAATCTTCAGCCACAGGTGAAGGTCTTCCCTCACTGGATACCGTGGAAAAGGCACTTGACGATATGCAGAAAATCCTTGACGATGCTCAAAGTATTGCCGTTAAAGTTCCGTATATTCAAGGAGGCATATGGTGGGTTTGGGATATTGCACAAAACAAATACATAGATACAGGCATTTCTGCACAGGGCGAAAAAGGAGAACAAGGTGAGAAAGGCAAAAAAGGAGATAAAGGCGACCAGGGTATTCAAGGAGAGCAGGGGCTTCCCGGCGAACAAGGCGAACCGGGAATAAACGGCACGGACGGAAAGGACGGTTTTTCCGCTTATGAAATATGGCTAAGTCATGGCAATACAGGTACTGAAACCGACTTTTTAAATTCTCTTAAGGGTGAAAAAGGAGACAAAGGCGAGCAGGGTAAACAGGGAATACAGGGCGTTCAGGGTGAAAAAGGAGAGAAGGGCGAAAAGGGAGATACCGGCGAGCGTGGTTCAGATGGTTTAGATGGTGCAGACGGAAAAGACGGTGCTGACGGCTTTTCCCCGACCATTACTGTTGCCGAAAGCTCCTCCGACAGATACATTTTAACTATCACGGATGCAAACGGTACATTCAATACCCCGAATCTCAA
>JBJEQS010000420.1:0-4716 GCA_051881875.1 Oscillospiraceae bacterium | reverse complement strand
AGAGCATGCGGCTGTTAACCGCAGGGTCGTTGGTTCGAGTCCAACTTGGGGAGCTATGTGGACCATTAGCTCAGTTGGTCAGAGCAACCGGCTCATAACCGGTGGGTCCGGGGTTCGAGTCCCTGATGGTCCATCAATTGAATATTTCAATTATTATATACTGGGGTGTCGCCAAGCGGTAAGGCAGTGGACTCTGACTCCACCACCCGGGGTTCGAATCCCTGCACCCCAACTTTTAAGAAACCTTGCAAATTTTATTTTGCAAGGTTTTTGTTTTTATTATTAAAGGAGTGTTGAAAATGTCAATATTAAAAAGATTATCCATAGGCTTATGCACGTTAGCGGTAATGCTGTGTGCAGTAATTCCGCATTGTAGTGTAAGTGTATCGGCGAATGAACTTACAGACAGTATACTTAATGACTGGAGTCATGACTACAATAATGAATATGGCGATATATATTCCTGTCCGGAAATTGATTATGATGCAGACAAAGTGCTTGATTGCTGCATATCAATTGTAAACGAAAAAAAAGGCGAACTTATAACTGATGAATATTCATTATTTTTATGCTTTGATTATTCAACGGATATGTTTTCCTCAGCGGAGAAATTTGAGGAATATTATGTTTGGAATGTTTACTATCCGCTGTTTGCACTTTATCCTGAATCAACATTCTGTGCAAGTACTATGGCATACTATGGCGGAGATGATAACGGATATACGATAATGATTGAGTTATGCCTTAATGGCAAGCCGCATAATTACTTAATAGATATAGAGATAAACGGAGAAATATTCAAAGGCTTTGAACGATATGAAAATGAGCGTTATGACCTTTCCGATGAAATTGTAAGACTTGCAGATGAAGCTATGAATACATATCCTGATGATTATAACAGGATTAAATATGTATATGATTACTTGGTTAAAAATGTGGCATATAATAAAGAAAATCCTGATTATTTGAGAAGCCATTCATCATATGGTGCATTGATTGATAAGTTAGCGGTATGTCAGGGATATGCAGCGGCGATGCAGGACGTATGTTATCTTATGGATATACCATGCATAATGAATTTCAGCGATAATCATGGCTGGAATAGTATATATATTGATGGTAAATGGCGTTTTGTAGATGCAACAAACGGATTTTTTATGACAGTTGATGAAGAACAGGCTCCGATTGTTTATAAGGACTATGCTTTGTATGATAATTATCCTGAGGTAATAAATAAAGTGCATAAAAAGCTTGAGTACTGGAATAACCTGGGGATATCATATGATGTGAATAATGACGGAAATACAACAGCAGAAGATGCCCTTATGATTCTTAACTGTACAATCGGAGTTTATACGGAGAATGAAATTTTAATCAGAGCCGATATTGACGGTGATGGAAATGTTACATCATATGACGCACTGATAATACTTCAGTCAGTAGTCGGAATGTAGGGCATAATTTCTGAAAGGCGGAGTTGTTTTAACGTATGAATAAATATAAAAAGCTTGCGTTCAATACGCTGATTTTTTCAATAGGTTCATTCAGTTCAAAGCTTTTAAGCTTTATCATGGTAAGATTTTATACAGAATATCTTACCAAATCCGAAACATCAACCTTTGACCTTGTATGCCAGACAGCAAATCTGCTTGTGCCGATAGCAACGCTCAGTATTACAGAAGGTGTTATAAGATATGGTCTTGATGAGAAATATGATAAGAAACAGATATACTCAATCGGATTTCTTACAACATTGATAGGCTGTCTGATAATTATACCGATACTGCCGCTTACAGGGTTTGTACCAGAATTAAAGGAATACACATTTATACTGTTCATATACCTTATGGCATCAGGGTTCAGAATGTTGAATCAGTATTTTCTCAGGGCAAGAGGAAAAGTGCGGTTATTTGCGATTGACGGAATAGTAACCACATTTGTAATGCTTTCACTGAATATACTTTTCATAGCTGTATTAAAATGGGGAGCAATGGGATATGTACTTTCAGTAATCATGTCCGATGTGGCATCATCAGCATTTATATGCATATGCTCAAAAAATCTGGAATTTTTGCAGTTTAAAGGAATTGACAAAAAGCTTGCAAAGGAAATGATAAAATATTCCATACCGCTTATACCGACATTTATTTTATGGTGGATAGTAAGTTCATCAGATAAGTTTATGATAAGGCTTATGATAGATGCCGACAGCAACGGAATTTTCAGCGTATCATATAAGATACCGACAATAATTTCCATAGTATCAACAATATTCTTTCAGGCATGGCAGATGTCAGCGATTACGGAATATAATTCAAAGGAAGCGGAAGATTTCTATTCGCAGGTATTTTCCGCATATCAGGCAATGCTTTTCATAGCAGCATCGGGAATACTTCTGATACTAACACCGCTTACCAAAATGCTCATAGCACAGGAATATTATGAAGCATATTATTATATACCGACACTGCTTATAGGAGTGCTTATGTCATGTTTCTGTCAGTTTATGAGCAGTATATATTCCGCAGTAAAGCAGACTAAAAATTCATTGTGGACGAGTGCCGTTGCCGCAGGAGTAAATATAATATTAAACCTCATACTTATACCGAATGAAAATTTCGGGGTGCAGGGTGCGGCAATTGCGACAATATTCAGTTATGGAATATGCTTTATCATAAGAGCATTTGACACGAGAAGATATATAAAATACAGAGTTTATTTTATAAATATATTTGTGAATATGGTTATACTTTCGGCAATGGCATGGGCAACAATAGTATATTCACCGCTTACGGAAACACCGACAGGCAATGAAGGACAAAGACAGATTATGATACTTGTATGCGGATTTGTGCTTATGGCAGTAATTAATTTCAAACCGCTTATGCAGACAGTAAAAAAGGTTTTAAAAAGATAGCGGGCGGCAAGTTGCCGCCTCCGGTTTTGAGTATCAACCTTATCCAAGCGGTCGGGTAGGTATAAAATGTGACAATAAAGAAAAGTAACGAAAATGCCAGCGGCGGCTCGCCGCAAAAAGCTGGTGGGGTCAAGGGGCAAAGCCCTTGTCGCCGTCCGCAGACGGCGAAACTCCAGGGGGTGCGGGGGCGAAGCCCCTGCCCAATCATCGTTCAAAAAAGTTTGGTCGGCTTTCAGCCGACTGATAAGATTTGAAGTAAATTCAAACGCATAAATATACAGAAAAATTGCATAAAAATGTATAAAAATATGGTATATAATAACGTTATGTGAATATTTATGCAAAAGGTATTGACATTTTTAAATAATATTGTATAATTAAAGTAATAAATATTTTAATTAAAATTTATTTTCGGAGGTTTAAAAAATGGCTAAGGAAATTAAAAAAGTTGTTCTTGCATATTCAGGCGGTCTTGATACTTCTATCATCATTCCGTGGCTCAAGGAGAATTACAATAACTGTGAGGTTATCTGCGTTTCAGGTGATGTAGGTCAGGACAGCGAACTCGAAGGTCTTGAGGAAAAGGCTATAAAGACAGGTGCTTCAAAGTGCTACATCGAACATCTTACAGAGGAATTCATCACTGATTATGTATTTCCTACCGTTCAGGCAGGTGCTATATATGAAAACAGATATATGCTCGGCACATCATTCGCACGTCCGATTATCGCCAAGAGAATTGCTGAAATAGCAATTGCTGAGGGTGCAGACGCTATCTGCCATGGCTGTACAGGCAAGGGCAATGACCAGGTTCGTTTTGAACTCGCTATAAAGGCATTCGCTCCGGAAATGCAGATTATCGCTCCATGGAGAATATGGGATATAAAATCAAGAGATGAAGAAATCGACTACGCAGAGGCTCATAATATCCCTCTGAAAATCAATCGTGAAACTAATTACTCAAAGGATAAGAACATCTGGCATCTTTCACATGAAGGTCTTGACCTTGAAGACCCTGCAAATGAACCGCAGTATGAAAAGGAAGGCTTCCTTGAAATGGGTGTATCACCATTACAGGCACCTGACAAGCCAACTTATATAACAATACACTTTGAAAAGGGTGTTCCGACAGCTATCGACGGCAAGGAAATGGGTGCTGTTGAACTCGTTAAAACTCTTAACAAGCTCGGCGGTGAAAATGGTATCGGTCTTGCAGACCTCGTTGAAAACCGTCTTGTCGGCATGAAATCAAGAGGTGTTTATGAAACTCCGGGCGGTGCAATCCTTTATCATGCCCATGAGGTTCTTGAAACTATCACAATTGATAAGGAAACTGCAAGAATGAAGCAGTATATCGGCATTAAATTTGCTGATATCGTTTATAATGGTCAGTGGTATACACCTCTCAGAGAAGCTCTCAGTGCATTTGTTACAGAAACTCAGAAAACAGTTACAGGTGATGTAAGACTCAAGCTTTACAAGGGCAATATCATCAATGCAGGCGTTACTTCACCATATACACTCTATGATGAAGAAGTTGCTACATTTGATGAAGACAACGTATATGACCAGAAGGACAGTGCAGGATTTATCAACCTCTTCGGACTTCCGATTAAGGTTAAGGCAACTCTTGATGCAAGAAGAAAGAATAAGTAATATATAAATATTATTTCATGTACAGACCTGTTCGATAATTTCAGTTTTACCATGAGTTTTTGTATGGTTATCGGATAGGTCTTGAATATTTGCGGCAAGTTGCCGCCTCCGATTTTAAGTATTTTGTTTTATCCAAGCGGTCG
>JBJEQS010000419.1:4447-20392 GCA_051881875.1 Oscillospiraceae bacterium | reverse complement strand
CTCTGCCTTTGGAATCCGCAAGCTTTTGAAAAAGCTTGACCAAAACTTTTATTTTTGGTTATCGAACTCACGTTAAGTAGCATACAATTGACCGCCAAAAAGAAAAATACTGACTAAAAATGGGAGGCTGCGACTCGCCGCCTATTTTTCCATTACCGAATGTCGTGATATATTAAGCACTATTCCCATCTGTGCAAGCAGCATTACAAGCGATGTTCCTCCATAGCTGAAAAACGGCAGACTTATTCCGGTATTAGGTATTAAATTGCTGACAACGGCTATATTCAGAAAAGCCTGAAATCCCACCTGTACTGTAAGACCTATTGCAACAAGCATTCCGAATTTATCCGGTGCTTTCGATGCTATATACAAGCCTCTGAATACAAGCATAACAAAAAGCAGTATTACTGTTATTGCTCCCACAAATCCAAGTTCCTCACATACTATTGCAAATACAAAGTCATTCTGAGTTTCCGGAAGATACAGATATTTCTGCCTTGATTCACCAAGCCCTAATCCGAACATTCCTCCCGAACCTATCGCTATAAGCGACTGACAGGTCTGCCATGTCTTATCGTTTACATCTGCAAACGGGTCAAGCCATGAAATAAATCTTGTCTTGAAATATCCAAGCTCATCTGTAAGTGTTTTATACAATACAAATACTGCTATTGCGGCAACGCCCAATCCGACCATTATCCACAGATGCTTCATTCTTGCACCGCCCACAAATATAAGCGAAATACCTATCAGACATATAAGCACCGTTCCTGAAAGATGCGGCTGTTTCAGCATTATCACAGCTACTATTCCAAGCAATACAAGATATGGCAGCACTCCCTCTTTAAAACTCTGCATTTTATCATAATGCAGTGATATAAGATATGCAAAGAGTATCGTTATCGCAAATTTCATTATTTCAGACGGCTGAAAGCTTAGTTTACCGCCAATCCATATCCACCTCTGAGCACCGTTCTGCGGTTCAAAAAAGAATACACAGCACAGCAATACAAGCGATACCGCATAAAGTCCGTATGCAAATATCTTGTTCTGAAACCAGTGATAATCCCAGAATGTCATTATGAACATAACTGCTATGCCTATTCCTGCAAATACTATCTGTCTTAATGCATAATAAGTACCGCCGAGATTTTTGCTTACTGCCCATGCATAGCTTGCTGAAAACATCATTACAATTCCCATTACAAGAAGTATCATTATAAGAAAAAAGAATGTAAGGTCAATTCCGCCAAGCTTGCTTTTTTTAATTTTTACTGCTTTTTCATTATTTTTTCTTGTCCTGTTTCGAGTATTTCCTGTTCTGTTGTCAGTCAAAATATATTACCCCCTGACATTATTTCACAGCACTGTTCAATGCCAATACTCCAAGTATTCCTGCGATTGCTCCGGCAAGTGAGAATGATATTACTATTTTATATTCGCTGAATCCACTCATCTCAAAATGATGATGTATAGGAGTCATCTTGAAAATTCTCTTTCCCTTGCCCTTTTCTCCTGTCTTTTTATAGTGAATGTATTTTGTTATCTTGAAATATGTCGTCTGCATTACTACTGAAAATGCTTCAAGCACATATACTATTCCGACAATAATTATAAGCAGATGCTGATGCATTGCCATTCCAACTGCAACAACAGATGCTCCGAGGAACATTGAACCTGTATCGCCCATAAAGCATTTTGCCGGATGCAGATTCCAGCATAAAAATCCAAGACAGCCGCCTGCAAGTGCTATTGCATAAAGTGAGATTTCAGCCTTTCCGAGAATTGAAGCTGCCGTTGTAAATGCAAGCATTGCAACAACTGTTACAGAGCCGCATAATCCGTCAACACCGTCTGTAAGATTTACCGCATTTGTCATGTATATCATAAAAAGTATCATTACCGGATAGTAAAATATTCCGAGGTCAATTTCAGTAAATATGAGATTTACTGTTGTCGTATCGCCTGCAATGTAAAGCACAAACAGGAAAAGTCCTGAGAATATCGCCTGAAAGAACATCTTCTGCCATGCGGTTATTCCGGCATTATCCTTCTTTACTGCCTTTGTATAGTCATCAACAAAGCCTATTCCGCTGAAAAGCAATCCATAAATTATACAGCTTAAAAGAATTCCTGCATTCTTTGAGGTTTCAATATCTGTTGTGTCAAGTGCAATGCCTCTGTAAACAGTATATCCTATAAATGTTGAAATTATTGCTCCGAACATGAACATAAATCCGCCCATTATCGGAGTTCCCTGCTTGTTTGCGTGCCATGACGGCCCGTCAATATCCTTTATCGGCTGTCCGAAGCTTATCTTATGCATAAACGGCACAAGCCATCTTCCGAATAATGCCGAAAGTGCAAATGCCATAAGCGGCACTGCTATTCTTATCCATACTGTCATATAATTTATGCCTCCTCGCTGCCGTAAATCATATCTATTACTTCTTCCATTTTCATTCCTCTGCTTGCCTTGAAAAGTACAGCGTCATCAGCAGTGAGATATTTTTTCAGATTATCAGCAAGCTCCTGCTTATCGTTTATATATGAAACATCAACACCAAGTTCAGCGGCTCTCTCTGCCATATAAGCACAATCATCACCATAGCAGAAAAGTTTGTCTGCTCCTGATTCCTTTACAAATTCAGCGACCTTTCCATGAAGCATTCCTGACATTTCTCCAAGTTCAAGCATACTTCCCAGTACGGCAATTTTTCTCGGATTTTTAAGCTGTGAAAGGACTGTGAGTGAGGCTTTCATTGAGTCCGGACTTGCATTATAGCAGTCAATTATGACTGTCTGCTCACCTTTTTTCACAATATTCTGCCTTAAACCGTCAGCCTTGTATTTTTTCAGTGCCGATGCAATTTCATCTTCTGTAAGACCTGCTTTTATTCCCACGCAGAATGCGGCAAGTGCATTTAAAATATTATGCTTTCCTATACAGCCAAGTTCAATTTCCTTTCTGCCGCCCTTGTATTCAACGGTAAAGAGAGTTCTGTTATCCTCCTCTTTTATGTCAACTGCTCTGAAATCACAGTCATCATTGACTATTCCGTATGACAGCACCTCTCTGCCAAGCTGATATGTAAGCGGATAGAGCGATACATCATCAGCATTTACGATAAGAGGTGCAGAACCGTCCATTCCTCTTAAAATTTCAAGCTTTGCCTGAAGTATTCCATGCTGGGAATGGAGATTTTCAATATGTGAAAAGCCTATGTTGGTTATAATCGCCATAGTCGGACGGGCGGTCTTGGAAAGCCTTTCTATCTCGCCGAAATGCGACATTCCCATTTCTATTACAGCCGCCTTATGCTCCGAACAGAGATTGAAAAGTGTTTTCGGCAGACCTATTTCATTATTGAGATTTCCGCTTGTCTTGAGCGTATTATATTTTTCGGAAAGCACAAGCGATACCATTTCTTTTGTGGTGGTTTTACCCACACTTCCGGTAATTCCTACGAGTATGGGACTGAATTTTTTTCTGTAATATTCAGCAAGCTTTAAATATGCCATTCTTGTACTTTCGACCACGATGCATGGTATACCTTCGATTTCTCTTTCGGTTATTACAGCTTCAGCACCGCTTTCAACTGCCTTTACAGCAAAGTCATGTCCGTCAAATCTGTCGCCCTTTACCGCAAGGAATACACAGCCTTTTTCTATGCATCTTGTATCCGTTGATACTGATGTTATTTCAGCTTCCTTGTTTATTTCTGAACCGAGTGCCTCTGCTATCTCGGAAAGCATCATTTTTTCCATAATAAAATTTTTCTCCTAACCAAAACAGAACAGTATTGCAATTAACGCTGATTAAGCCGTATATTTCAATACTGTCCGCCTTATGTCTTTTTTAATGACGAATTCGATGGATTTATTTTTTCAACTTCAGTCGGCTGAAAGCCGACCAAACTTTTTTGAAGTATTGAAGGGCGGGGGCTGCCGCCCCCACACCCCCGTTTCGCTCTTTTGAGCGACCAAAGGCTCTGCCTTTGGAAACCGCCAGCTTTTTGAAAAAAGCTGGGCAAAAACTTTTATTTTCGTTACTTTGCTTACTTATTGAATTTTTTCTTATGGCTCGACCGTAAAATAAACAAAACACTTAAAAAAGCAAGCGGCAACTTGCCGCAAAAAGCTTGACCAAAACTTTTTATTTCATCGAATTCACATTTTTTATAACAGCTTCAGACCATCTGCAACAACTTCACGCTCATCAAAGTGAATATGCACATTATCTGCAAGTATCTGATAATCCTCATGCCCTTTTCCTGCAAGAACTATTACATCACCTTTCTGTGCTGTTTTCAGAGCATGATATATAGCCTCACGTCTGTCCTCAACAACATCATATGGAACTTTACTGTCAGCAAGTCCTGCAAGTATATCATTTATAATATCCTCCGGCTTTTCGTTTCTCGGATTATCCGATGTAACTATAAGCTTATCGGCATATTCAGCCGCCGCCTGAGCCATAAGCGGTCTTTTGGCACTGTCCCTGTTTCCGCCGCAGCCGAATAAACATACAAGTCTGCCCTCGGTATACTCCTTAACGCTTTTGAGTATGTTTTCGATGGCATCGGGAGTATGTGCATAGTCGCATATAACAGAAAAATCCCTGCCTGTCGGAATAACTTCGCATCTGCCCTTTACTCCGCAGTAATCCGCCAGAGCCTCGAATATCTTTTCCTCCGGAATACCCAAATCGGCACATACTGCCGCCGCACCTGCTGCATTTGCTACATTGAAAAGCCCTGTCATTTTCATGGAAACATTATAGGATTTTCCGTCATGGCAGTACCAGAAGCTTGTTTCATCAGGTCTTAATTTGATTACATCTGTGTAAATATCAGCCTTTTCTTTTGTGCTGTATGAGCACTTTCTGCATTTTATATCATTGAAAAGCCTTTTTCCGTATTCATCATCAATATTGCATACTGCAAAATCGCATCTGTCAAACAGCATTTTCTTGGCGTTGAAATAATCCTCCATATCCTTATGATAGTCAAGATGGTCCTGTGTGAGATTTGTAAATACGGCTGTTCTGAAATGTACTGTGCCGATTCTTTTCTGCACCAGTCCGAATGATGATACTTCCATAACTACTGTATCGCATTTTTCCTCTGCCATTCTGCTGAAAAGCTCCATGAGTTCAAATGCCATTGGAGTCGTATTTTCTGTATGGAATACCTTATCGCCGATTTCATTCTGTATAGTACCCACAAGTCCCACCTTATGACCATTGCGGGTAAGTATATGCTTGATGACATTTGTCATTGTGGTTTTTCCGTTTGTACCTGTTACGCCTATGAATGTCATTTTCTTTTCAGGGTGGTCAAACCATGCGGCACATAATTTTCCATAGAATTCCCTTGTATCATCAGTTATAATCTGACGTTCAAGACCTAAATCATGGTCTGTAACAACGGCATATGCTCCCTTTTCCAGAGCCTCTGCTGCTGCATTATGCCCGTCAAAGCTTTTACCCTTTACACATACAAATATACAATCCTTAATGATTTTCTTAGAGTTATCTGTTATGATTGAGATTTCACCATCAGGAATATCTGTTTGTGCTATGCCATTGAGCAATTCATAAAATTTCATGTATAAAACACCGCCTATCCGAATACATTGATTGTCAGGGTATCAGCCTGACTGGTCCTTGATTATAAACATGAGGTCAATGACTGTACCTTTCGGCACAAGTTCACCCTCTGCAACTGACTGTGTTGATATGAGTGCATTTATATTGTCAGGTGATGCACCTGATGTTGTATAATTAAGACCTGCTTCTGTAATGAGAGCGTTTGCCTGTTCCAGATTAAGTCCGGAAACATCAGGTACAGATGTCATTTTCTGTGCTGTACTTCCCTGTGTATATAAAATTACTGTACCGCCCTGTGAAATAAGGCTTCCTGACTGCGGAACCTGTGATTCAATAACGCTTCCGCTGCCTGCTATTTCAAAATTAAGCGACATTTCCGACAGTGTTTCCTTTGCACTTTCGACTGTCTTGTCAGTGAGGTCGGGAACAGTCTTATCCATCTTTTCGATTTCTTCATCTGTATATTCCGGATAATATCCAAGATATGGGAGTACCTCCTCAAGAATTTTTCTTGCATAAGGCACTGCAACAACGCTTCCGTAATAATCCCCCGACATCGGCTCATCAGCGATTACAATAAGTATTATTTCCGGGTCATCAGCCGGAGCAAAACAGCAGTATGATGCAACATATCTCATATTCTCCGCATTATAAAGGTCGAGCTTCTGAGATGTACCACTCTTGCCGCCGATATGATAGCCTTTGATATATGCATTGCTTCCGCCGTTGTTATTTACAACTGCTTCAAGAGATTCACGCATTTTCTTTGAGGTATCAGCTGAGATAACCTGTCTTTTTATGGTTGTATTATGCGTGGATATGATATTTCCGCTTATATCAACAATCTTATCGACAACATATGGCTGAACAAGGTATCCGCCATTGATTACTGCTGCATATGATACAAGCATTTCCATTGGAGTGACCTTATTTGTCTGACCGAATGATGATGATGCAAGTTCAACAGGTCCTTTCTGGCTTACATCAAGATAGATACTTGACGCTTCGGCAGGAAGGTCGATTCCTGTCGGCTCTGTAAGTCCGAATGCTTTGAAATAGTATGCAAATTTATCAGCACCAAGTCTTGCACCTATATCTATAAATGCCGGGTTGCAGGAATTTGTAAGAGCCTCAACAAAATTCTGAGTACCATGACAGCTGTACGGCCAGTTCCAGCAGTGGAATGGAGTTCCGGCAACATCTATAGTATTGGTACAGTTGAATGAACTTGTACCTATATCAATAACATTTTCCTCAATTGCGGCTGAACCTGTTATAACCTTGAATACAGAACCCGGGATATATCTGTCAGTAACAGATTTATTTTTCCACTGTGTAGCCCTTGCATTCATAAGTGCTTCACTTTTTTCTCCTTCACTTGTCAATGAGTTGATATACTGTACAGTTAATTCGTCCTTTATATCGGCAGGATTGTTAAGGTCATAGCTTGGAGTTGTCGCCATGCCGTATATCGCACCTGTTTTGACATTCATCATAACAGCACAGGCACCGGCTTCAATCTTGAATTTTTCTGTCATATCCTGTATATTCTTTTCAAGATAATACTGTATATTGCTGTCTATTGTGAGATACAGCGAATTGCCGTCCTGAGCCTCATAAAGCTTTGAATATCTGTACGGCATTTCATCACCGTTTGCATCTTTTGCGGATATAACTTTTCCCGGTATACCCGAAAGTGCGTCATCATAGTAGCTTTCTATGCCATACTGACCGATACCGTCTGAATTTACAAAGCCTATTACTGAGGCGGCAAGCTCATTCTGCGGATAGTATCTCTTTGTATCCTCCTGAAGACTTATGCATGAAATTTTATTTTTTGTTGTAAACTCCGTTATCTTATCAGCAATCGGAGATTCAACTTTTGTCTGAAGAATTTCATATTGATTGTTTGCCTCAAGCTTTTTCAGCAGAGTTTCTTCATCAATATCAAGAATTGATGTTATAAACTCAACTATTTCATCTTTTTTGGTATAATTTCTTTCCTTATCCCTGTAATCAGACGGGTCAAGGAACACTTTGAAAACGGTTGCACTCTTTGCAAGAGTATTTCCGTTTGAGTCATATATAGTGCCTCGGTTGGCAGATATTTCTATTGCACCGAACTGATTATTATTGGCATATGCCTGATATTTTTCATTATCCAGTATTGATGTTTTAAAAATATTCACAACTATTGCTATAGCAAATATCAAAAGCAAAAATCTGCCTATATCAGCACGTTTTTTCATTTTGGAAGTTGGAAACTTTGACATAGCAAAATATTTTCCGAAAATATTTACGGAAATCCTCCTTTTTAACAGATAAGCCGGCAAATATCTCATAATAATTCAATAGTCAACCGTTTTAATGGCTGACTATTTAAATTAAGGTATTAAAATTTTTCAAGTAATACCTGAGAAGCCCTTATAAAATCATATGAGCTAACCCAGAATATATTCCAGCAAATTGTTTACTTTATCCCTTATTGTAATGAAAATACTTTCATTTTCAGGAGCTACTTCAACAACGCTGTCAGCCTGCACTTCCATATAAACAATCTGTGATTTACTGAGCTTTGTAAGTCCAAGCATATTTTCAGCATAATCCTCAACATTTTTCATTGACATTTTAGCCTCAAGCTCTGACTGCATTCTTACATTTTCACTTGTAAGGAGTTCTATTTCCTTTTTGGTAGATGCAATCTCATTATAAATCTCGTTTACTTCAACTTTGGTGTATATGAAGCCACAGAAAAGAATCATTACAGAAACTGCCGCCATAAATCCTTTTACAGCCGTTCCTTTCTGATTGTTATTTGTGGTAACTGATATTTTTCTTTCGGCTGATTCGGAATTGAGAACTTGATTATTTTCAGTATTTTGTTTTACAGTAATATTTGGTACTGCCATAACAACACCTAATTCCTTTCTATTATTCTCAGCTTAGCACTGCGGCTGCGATTATTCACCGCAAGTTCTTCCTCGGAAGCGGTTATGGGTTTCCTGTTTACAGCATGAGCAAGCGGAAGTTTTCCGCATACACATACCGGAAAGTCCGGAGGACATATACAGCCCTTACACCATTCAGCAAATTTCTGTTTTACAAGCCTGTCCTCAAGCGAATGGAATGTAATAACAGCAAGTCTGCCGCCTTTTCCAAGACATTCAAAAGCACAATCCAGACCGGCTGATAAATGGTCGAGTTCACCATTTACGGCAATTCTTATTGCCTGAAAAGTTTTTTTGCATGGATTTTTTTCACGTCTGAATTTAGCCGGAATGCTTGATTTAACAATTTCAGCGAGTTCAAGAGTAGTTTCAACCTGCTTGACCTGACGCTGTTTTATTATATTTGCAGCGATTTTTCTCGCAAATTTCTCCTCACCGAATTCAAATATGATTTTCGAGAGCTGTTCCTCAGAATATCCGTTTACTATATCCGCAGCACTTGTTCCTGACTGACTCATACGCATATCAAGCGGAGCATCGGATTTATAGGAAAAGCCTCTCTCAGCCGTATCAAGCTGATGAGATGAAACTCCTAAATCAAGAAGTATTCCGTCAACGCTGTTTATACCTTTGCTTTTCAGAACAGAAGCCATCTCGGAGAAATTCGCATGAACAACCTCGGCAGGATATCCGCTTAATCTCTGTGAAGCAATCTTCACAGCATCAGGGTCTCTGTCAAAAGCTATCAGTTTTCCTCCGGAGGATAATTTTTCGGCAATATGTAACGAATGACCTGCACCGCCTGCCGTTCCATCGACATATATACCGTCAGGCTTGATGTCAAGACCGCTGATACATTCCTCAAGCATTACCGAAACATGATGAAACTCCATTATTTCCTCCTGAAAAAGCAATAAATTATCGTTTAAAATGGTAATTTATAAACAACATTTTTATACAGCCGGCTCAAAAGCATACAATGAGCCTGCTATATATATTAATTATACTACATCAGAGAAAAAAAATCAAGCTTTCATACTGTAAACGCACTAATAAAATACCAATGTTCATTTGTGCAACATAACCAAAAACTAACAAGCAAATCTTATATTTCCTTAATATTCCATATTGTTATTTATTCATCTTGTATAAATGATAAAGTCCGTCAGAAAGCAGGTCATTATCATAAATTATTTTATGACGGCAATGCGGAATTATTATGCCCGACAATCCTCCGGTAGCAATTACAGCCGCATCATTACCGATAATTTCCATGTAACGTTCAATCATTCCGTCCATCATGCAGGCAGTACCGATAATGCTTCCCGAACGCATGGCAGAAACTGTATTTTTTCCGATAATCTCATTGCATGGCTCATCAAGATTAATATGTGAAAGCTGTGCCGCTGAATTAGCAAGCGTTTTAAGCGATACATTTACCCCCGGAATTATCGAACCGCCGATATAGTTCCTGTTTCTGTCAATAGCAATTATGGTTGTAGCAGTTCCAAGGTCAAAAACTATTGCCGGCAAGGAATATTTCAGAACTGCACCTGCCGCACCGCATATCAAATCAGCACCAATTGCAGACGGATTATCCATCAGCATTTCAAAATCTCTTTTCATTTCGCATGAAACCAGCATGACAGGACATCTGAGAAGTTTTTCCAGTGCAGATTTAAGAACAGGTCTAAGCTGAGGGACGACAGTTGAAATTATAGCTCCGTCAAAATTATCCAGCGGACATTTGTTAAGATTAAGAATCCCCATAAAAAGCACAGCATATTCATCAGCTGTCTGAGAATTCAGAGTTGAAATTCTTGAAGAAAACAGTATTTTATCGTCATTATAAACTGCCAGAACGATATTTGTATTTCCCACATCAACAGTAAAAACCATAGAAAAATCCTCCTTAAAATAAAAGAGTCACCCACACTGAAATGCAGGTGACTCAATATTTTACGAATTAATAATCATTCAGAAATTATTCGTTAATCTTTGTAACAACGCCTGAACCTACTGTACGGCCGCCTTCACGAATAGCGAAACGGAGACCTTCTTCGATAGCGATTGGAGTGATGAGTTCAACGTCCATTGTTACGTTATCGCCAGGCATACACATTTCCTTATCAGCTGGAAGTGTGATTACACCGGTAACGTCAGTTGTTCTGAAGTAGAACTGTGGTCTGTAGTTGTTGAAGAATGGAGTATGACGTCCGCCTTCTTCCTTCTTAAGAACGTAAACCTGTCCTGAGAACTTTGTGTGTGGGTTGATTGAGCCTGGTTTACAAAGAACCTGACCTCTTTCGATGTCGCTTCTCTGAACACCACGGAGGAGAGCACCGATGTTGTCACCAGCTTCAGCATAGTCAAGTATCTTTCTGAACATTTCGATACCTGTTACAACTGTCTTAGCTCTTTCTGTTGTAAGACCAATGATTTCAACTTCATCGCCTGTCTTGAGCTGACCTCTTTCAACTCTACCTGTAGCAACTGTACCACGACCTGTAATTGTGAATACGTCTTCAACAGGCATAAGGAAAGGAAGGTCTGCCTTTCTTTCAGGTGTTGGGATATATGAATCAACTGCATCCATAAGTTCAAGAATGCACTTGTAAGCTGGGTCATTAATATCGTCCGGAGCTTCAAGAGCCTTGAGAGCTGAACCCTTGATGATTGGTGTATCATCGCCAGGGAATTCATACTTGTCAAGAGTATCACGGATATCCATTTCAACGAGTTCAAGAAGTTCTTCGTCGTCAACCTGGTCAGCCTTGTTCATAAATACAACGATGTATGGAACGCCAACCTGACGAGCGAGAAGAAGATGTTCCTTAGTCTGAGCCATAGGACCATCTGAAGAAGCAACAACGAGGATAGCACCGTCCATCTGAGCAGCACCTGTAATCATGTTCTTAACGTAGTCAGCGTGTCCTGGACAGTCAACGTGAGCGTAGTGACGTGAATCTGTTTCATATTCAACGTGTGCTGTGTTGATTGTGATACCACGTTCTCTTTCTTCCGGAGCCTTATCAATCATATCATATGCTTCGTACTGAGCCTGGCCCTTAAGAGCAAGAGTCTTTGTGATAGCAGCAGTAAGAGTTGTTTTACCATGGTCAACGTGACCGATTGTACCAATATTAACGTGTGGCTTGGTACGTTCAAATTTAGCCTTAGCCATTGGAATTTCCTCCTTAAAAATATAAATTAATTAAAATAGGTTACCTGATAGTATCTATTTTAACAGATATTAATAACAATTGCAAGTGTTTTTCAAAAATATTTCAAAAATATTGTTTAAAATTATTCCTTGCCCTTGTTTCTTGATGACATAATCTTTTCAGCAATAGACTTTGGAACTTCAATGTAGCTGTCCGGTTCCATTGAATACTGACCACGACCCTGAGTATTTGAACGGAGGTCGCTTGTATAGCCGAACATTTCTGAAAGCGGAACGAGAGCATCTACCTGAACAGTACCATTTCTGGATTCCTGTCCCTGAATCTGACCACGTCTTGAGCTGAGGTCACCGATAACTGTACCTGTATATTCATCAGGAACGATAACTGCAACCTTCATGATTGGTTCCATAATGATAGGCTGTGCCTGACGCATAGCTTCCTTGAATGCCATAGAACCGGCAATCTTAAATGCCATTTCTGAGGAGTCAACTTCATGGTAAGAACCATCATAAAGTTCAACCTTAACGTCAACTACTTCATAGCCTGCGAGAACGCCTGCCTGCATAGCACCTCTGATACCAGCATCAACAGCCGGAATATATTCCTTAGGAATAGAACCGCCGACAACTGAGTTAATGAATTCATAACCCTTGCCTGATTCATTAGGAGAAACTCTGATTTTAACATGACCGTACTGACCGCTACCGCCTGACTGTCTTTTATACTTGTGGTCAACATCAGCATTGCCCTTGATAGTTTCCTTATATGAAACCTGAGGAGCACCTACGTTAGCTTCAACTCTGAATTCACGGAGAAGTCTGTCAACGATGATATCGAGGTGAAGCTCACCCATACCGGCGATGATAGTCTGTCCTGTTTCATCATCAGTCCATGTCTTGAATGTCGGGTCTTCTTCAGCAAGCTTTGCAAGTGCAAGACCCATCTTTTCCTGACCAGCCTTAGTCTTTGGTTCGATAGCAAGCTGGATAACAGGTTCCGGGAATTCCATTGATTCAAGAATAACAGGATTCTTTTCATCACAAAGAGTATCACCGGTTGTTGTATTTTTAAGACCAACAGCAGCAGCGATATCGCCTGCATAAACTGTTTCGATGTCTTTTCTGTGGTTTGAATGCATCTGAAGAATACGTCCCATTCTTTCCTTTGTGTCCTTAGTTGCATTAAGAACAGTAGCACCTGCATTAACGATACCTGAGTAAACACGGAAGAAGCAGAGTTTTCCAACGAACGGGTCAGTAGCAATCTTGAATGCAAGAGCTGCAAACGGTGCTTCATCTGATGACGGACGTTCACATTCTTCTTCAGTATCAGGATTAATACCCTTGATATTCGGAACATCAGTAGGAGCCGGCATATAGTCAACGATAGCGTCAAGAAGCTTCTGAACGCCCTTGTTTCTGTAAGATGTACCGCAGGTTACAGGAACCATTTCGTTGGCAATAGTAGCCTTTCTTATAGCTGCCTTTATTTCTGGGATAGTAATTTCTTCTTCAGCGAAGAATTTTTCCATAAGTGTGTCGTCCTGTTCAGCAACTGCTTCAAGGAGAGCCTGATGGTATTCTTCAGCCTTTTCTTTCATATCGTCCGGAATTTCTTCAGCTCTGATGTCTTTTCCGAGGTCATCGTAGTAAACATAAGCTTTCATTTCAACGAGGTCGATAAGGCCCTTAAAAGTATCTTCCGAACCGATAGGAAGCTGAATCGGAACAGCATTACATTTAAGTCTGTCTTTCATCATTTCGACAACTCTGTAGAAGTCTGCACCCATGATGTCCATCTTATTAACGTAAGCCATTCTTGGAACTTTATAGTTATCAGCCTGACGCCATACAGTTTCAGACTGTGGTTCAACACCGCCCTTAGCACAGAAAACTGTTACAGAACCGTCGAGTACACGGAGTGAACGCTCAACTTCAACTGTAAAGTCAACGTGTCCTGGGGTATCAATAATATTCAATCTATGGCCTGCCCAGTAAGCAGTTGTAGCAGCAGATGTGATTGTAATACCACGTTCCTGCTCCTGCTCCATCCAGTCCATTGTTGCAGCACCCTCATGAGTTTCACCAATCTTATGGTTTACACCTGTATAGAAAAGGATACGCTCAGTAGTTGTAGTTTTACCTGCATCAATGTGCGCCATAATACCGATATTTCTGGTATGCTCAAGTGAACAATCTCTAGCCATAATATCCTCCTAAATAATGGACGCTTACCATCTGTAGTGAGCAAAAGCCTTGTTAGCTTCAGCCATTTTGTGAGTATCGTCACGTTTCTTGCAAGCACCGCCTGTGCCGTTGAGAGCATCAAGGATTTCACCTGCAAGCCTTTCTTTCATAGTTCTCTCGCTTCTTTCTCTAGAATACTTTGTAATCCATCTGAGACCGAGAGTCTGACGTCTTTCAGGACGTACTTCCATTGGAACCTGATATGTTGCACCACCCATTCTGCGAGCTTTAACCTCCAGAACCGGCATAACATTTTCCATAGCTTCTTCAAAAGCTTCGAGAGCATCCTTTCCGGATTTTTCTGCAACTATTTCAAAAGCATCATAAACGATTTTCTGAGCAACACCCTTTTTACCGTCAAGCATAATATTATTTATAAGACGTGTAACAAGCTTTGAATTGTAAAGCGGGTCCTGCAAAACATCACGCTTTGCGATATTACCTCTTCTTGGCATTTTCGCTTCCCTCCTTCATTAAATTTTGATGTCAAATGACAAATGAATTCATAGGTACTCGTTCAGACAGGAATCTCACCTGTCCGTCCGTCAGACCAATGCAGAGGATTATTTATATATATAATCTCCACATAAAATCCTGTGGCAGCTGTATCCTATTAATAAATGCATAAAAGAAATTACTTAGCTGAACCAGCCTTAGGCTTCTTAGCACCATACTTGGAACGAGCCTGATTTCTCTTAGCAACACCCTGAGCATCGAGTGTACCTCTGATGATGTGGTAACGTACACCAGGGAGGTCCTTAACACGTCCGCCTCTGATGAGAACAACGCTGTGTTCCTGAAGGTTATGACCGATACCTGGGATATAAGCTGTAACTTCCTGACCGTTAGTAAGTCTTACTCTGGCAATTTTTCTCATAGCTGAGTTAGGCTTCTTAGGTGTAGCAGTTCTTACAGCAGTACAAACACCACGCTTCTGAGGTGAGCTCTGGTCAATCTGAACCTTCTTCTTTGCATTGTAACCTTTCTGGAGTGCAGGAGCTGTAGATTTAACCTCCGCAACATCTCTGCCCTTACGAACCAACTGATTAAATGTAGGCATATTTCTCCTCCTTTTCCGAATAATCATGCGATAATATAAAAAAGTGTACCGCATACCATTACATTATATACCTAAAACTAAAGCTTGTCAAGATATTTTTTCAAAAAAAATCCCGAAATCTTGACGAAATCGGGATTTTCATGTATTTTAACAATAATTATAAACTAAAGCTGAGATTACTGTACATCAAAACCGAAAGGCTTCCAGTCAATAGGTGTAGTAACCTTTGAAATTGTGTAGTATTCTCTCTTAACAACCTTTTCAAGAGCGTCATCAAGTTCAACTGCTACATAGATAGCCTTGTTAGCTGCAGCATCTTCAAATCCATCAATACTCTTTACTGTGTACTGAAGCATAAGGAGAGCATCATATGAAGTAATCTTACCATCATAATCAACATCACCTATTACTGAATCAACTACACCGGCTGTTTCCATACCAACAACGCACTGAAGAGCAACAAGAGCATCATATGAGCTGATAGCATCTGCCGGCTTCATCTGTTCTTCTGCCTTAATGTCAAAGTCAAGTGACATATCGCCGAGGATACCAGCTCTGAACTTACCTGTTGTATCTTTAAGAGCCTTATCCCAAAGTGAATCTTCATCAGATGGTGTAACATCTGTTTCATCTGTTTCTGAACCTGTGCCTGATTCGTCACCTGAAACTGTTGTTTCTGAACCTGTGCCTGATTCGTCACCTGAAGCTGTTGTTTCTGAACCGTTTCCTGATTCGTCACCTGAAGCTGTTGTTTCTGAACCATTTCCTGATTCGTCACCTGAAGCTGTTGTTTCTGAACCATTTCCTGATTCGTCACCTGAAACTGTTGTTTCTGAACCGTTTCCTGATTCGTCACCTGAAACTGTTGTTTCTGAACCGTTTCCTGATTCGTCAC
>JBJEQS010000419.1:0-4347 GCA_051881875.1 Oscillospiraceae bacterium | reverse complement strand
CTGAAACTGTTGTTACATCTGAATTGCTTTCATCTGTTGATGATGTATCAGTTACTGATGTTGAAACATTTTCCTTGAGTTCTTTTCTTGTGATGTCCATGAAGAATGTAGCTTCTGAAGCTTCCTTTGCATTTGAAGCATCAACAACAATCTTGATTGTCTTGTTAGCTTCCATATCAAGTTCAGCATCGTAAACATCAGCTGACATTGTAACAATACCGTTTGCAACAGAAAGCTTTACTGATGAAGCACCATCAAGAAGATTCTGTACATCAGCCGGTGTTATTACGTTTGAAACCTTGCCGAGAAGTGTAGCAAAATTTTCGCTTGCAACTGCCTCTGCAAGTGTAGCAGGCATTTTAGCCTTTATATCTGCTGGAACTTTTGAACTGTTCTGAACCTTTTCATAAAGTTTGCTGTAAGCTTCATCAGCTGTAGCACCTTCAGCAGTTGCATTATATTCAAGATAATTGTCAAGCTTATCTGCATACTTGTCAACTTTAGCCTTTACATCAGCAAAAGCACTGTCAACATCTTCAAGTCTCTTTTCAGCGTCAGCAAGTGTAGCTCTTGCATCAGCAACCTGCTTGTTGTAATCTTCCCACTGAGCATGAGAAGAATCATATTCAGCCTGAGCATCTGCGAGTTTCTTTTCAGCAGCGTCAATATCAGCCTGAGCCTTATCAATTTCTTCCTGTGGAGCATTAGCATCTATATTTGCAAGGTCATTCTTTGCTTTTTCAAAGTCAGCCTTTGCACTTGCAAGCTTATCCTTAGCTTCTTCAAATATTGGAATATAAGCATCAAGTTCCTTCTGAACTTCATCAAGTTTACCCTCTGCTTCTGTAACCTTTTCATCACAGAATGTTGAGAATTCAACTGCTATTTCGTCAACCTTTTTCTTAGCGAAATCAGCCATGCCAAAGAGTGTGTATTCATTGCCTTCAGCATCAACTGCTGCATATGTAACTGATACGGTCTTTGTTTCAGCAAGAGCTGTTGTATCAAGCTTTACTGTTACGTCCATATCAAGTGAAGTCTTGAGTTCAACCTGAAGTTCATCAGCATATTCACCAGCTGCTTCTTCAATCTTTTCATTGAGCTTGTCATTAACGAGCTGGCTGAGGTTAGTAACATTTGCAGTAACTGTGAACACACCGTTTTCAAGTTTTATGCTGGCTTCTGCATTATCAAAAATGTTCTGAATGATTTCAGCATATTCGCCGGCACTTTCCTTGATGATATCGATGATTTCCTGATATTCAGTCATATCAACTGCTTCATCGTAACCTCTTGCTTCAAGTGAAGCGATGTGCTTAGCAAAGCTTTCGTTCCATTTTGAAACGAGTTCTGTTTCTTCGATGTAAAGTAAATCATCAATTGAAAGATTCTTATAGAACAAATCTTCCTTAACTGATTCACCTGTTGCTGCGGCTCGTGCTGTATCTTCAACAGCAAAAACGCCTGACATTGGCAAAGCAGATGCCATAACAGCCAATGAGAGAATGCTTGCTACAACACGTCTGTTTTTTCCTATCATAGTAAAAACCTCCATAAAAAAATTAATTAATAATCACAATTCATGTCTAAGGGTATTCCCTAGGAATATATTATAACATAATTTCAGAAAATTTCAAGTAAAAATTGAATAATCGAAAGTCTAATCATCACTATGTATAAAATACACAACGACTTTTACCTTTTTTTCAACATTCTTACTATTTAAAATAAGGTTTTATATTAAATATTCCCCACAGAAAATGCTGTGGGGAATAAAATAATGCTGATTATATCAGGGATTTTATGCATTAATTCCATGCATATTCTGCTGAGCGTGTTCAAGATAACCCTCGTTTTTTACAACCTGCACTTTATTATATATATCCATACCTGTACCTGCCGGAACAAGCTTACCGATAATAACATTTTCCTTAAGACCGAGCAGCATATCGCTCTTTCCTTTGATAGCTGCATCTGTAAGAGCCTTTGTTGTTTCCTGGAATGATGCGGCTGAAAGGAAGCTGTCTGAATTTGAAGCAGCCTTTGTGATACCCTGAAGAACAGGTATTGTTTTTACAAGTGAAAGACCTGTTTCGCCATTGTCGATTCTGTCCTGAATTTCACGATTGATTTCATCAATTTCCTTTTTGTCAACAAGTGAACCCGGAAGCAGATAGCTTGAACCTGAATCCTCAACTTTAATCTTTCTGAGCATCTGGCGAACTATAACTTCAATATGCTTGTCATTGATGTCAACACCCTGTAAACGATAAACCTTCTGAACTTCATTGATAATGTAGTTCTGTACAGCCTTAGCACCGAGTACAGTAAGAATATCTGTAGGATAAACATTTCCTTCTGTAATTCTTGTACCTTTCTTAATATCTTCGCCTTCACGAACTCTGATTTTGAAGTTGTACGGAACCATATATGTTTCTTCTTCGCCGGTTTCATGGTTTGTAAGAATAACATTTCTTGTAGTTTTGATTTCCTCAATGTGAACAGTGCCATCAATTCGTGCAATAATAGCTGCATTCTTCGGACGGCGGCTTTCAAAGAGTTCTTCAACTCGTGGAAGACCCTGAGTAATATCTTCCGCAGAAGCAATACCGCCTGTATGGAATGTTCTCATTGTAAGCTGTGTACCCGGTTCACCGATTGACTGGGCAGCTATTACACCGACAGCTTCACCGACTGAAACAATATTGCCGTTTGCAAGATTTGCACCATAGCACTTTGCACATACACCATGTTTGGCTTTACACTGAAGAACTGAACGGATTTTGATTTTCTCAATGCCCATTCCAACGATTTTCTTTGCATCTGCTTCTGTCATAAGCTTATTCTTTGAAATAACAAGCTCACCCTGTTCATCACGCAGGTCATCAACGAGATAACGTCCAACAAGACGCTCTGCCAATGACTCAATTATTTCCTTGCCGTTCTTGATGTCAAATATTTCGATACCTTCATCAGAACCGCAGTCATTTTTTCGTATAATAACTTCCTGTGATACATCAACAAGACGACGTGTAAGATAACCTGAGTCGGCAGTACGCAAAGCCGTATCAGCAAGACCTTTTCTCGCACCACGGGAGGAGATGAAGTATTCAAGGATATTAAGACCTTCACGATAATTAGCTCTGATTGGGATTTCGATAGTAGTACCTGATGTATTGGCGATAAGTCCACGCATACCTGCAAGCTGTCTTATCTGGTTGATACTACCACGAGCACCTGAGTCAGCCATCATGAAAATCGGATTGTATTTATCAAGGTTGGCTTTAAGAGCATCTGTAACATCATCAGTAGCCTTATTCCATATCTCAATAACTTTCTTTGACTTTTCAGATGCTGAAATATAACCGTATTCATACTGATTTGTGATAACTGCAATCTTTTCATCAGCGTCAGCAAGAATGTCTTTCTTCTGTGGCGGAATTACAGCATCGCATACAGCAACTGTTATAGCAGCTTTTGTTGAATATTTGAATCCGAGAGCCTTGATTTTATCAAGAACTTCGGAAGTAGTTGTTGTGCCATGAGTTCTTATGCAGCGTTCAATAATATCTGAAAGCTGTTTCTTGCCTACGAGGAATGCTATTTCAAGGTCAAACTGTTTTTCGGAATTTGTTCTGTCAACATATCCGAGATTCTGCGGAATATTTTCATTGAAAATAAGTCTTCCGACAGTACAGTCGATAATCTTTGAAACTTTTCTGCCGCCGATGTCCTTGGTAACTCTTACTTTGATAGCAGCATGAAGTGAAACAGCCTTTTCATTGTAAGCCATAAGGGCTTCGTTTACATCTCTGAATACCTTGCCTTCACCGACTTCGCCCTCTTTAAGCATTGTGAGATAGTATGAACCAAGTACCATATCCTGTGTAGGAACAGCAACCGGACGTCCGTCTGAAGGTTTAAGAAGGTTATTTGCTGCAAGCATGAGGAAGCGTGCCTCTGCCTGAGCCTCTGCTGAAAGCGGGAGATGCACAGCCATCTGGTCACCGTCAAAGTCAGCATTGTAAGCGGTACATACAAGCGGATGAAGCTTTAAAGCTCTGCCTTCTACGAGAACAGGTTCAAATGCCTGAATACCTAATCTGTGAAGTGTGGGGGCTCTGTTGAGGAGTACCGGATGGTCTTTTATAACATTTTCGAGAGCGTCCCATACTTCTGTTGATGCTCTGTCGACCATCTTTCTTGCACTCTTTATATTAGCCATAACCTTTGTATCAACAAGTCTTTTCAGAACGAAAGGCTTGAAAAGTTCAAGAGCCATTTCCTTAGGAAGACCGCACTGATACATTTTGAGTTCAGGGCCTACAACGATAACCGAACGTCCTG
>JBJEQS010000418.1:0-20428 GCA_051881875.1 Oscillospiraceae bacterium | reverse complement strand
ACGAAATGTTGACCCTGCTGTAATTCTTCAAACCGATTTTCTTTACAGCTCTTGTAAGAATCTCATCCGTGCTTGCATAAAGATAGAAACCGTTGAACTTGTAAATTGCCATAGGATTGTCACCTTTGACAATATATAAATTATCTTTCTGGTCAAGTATCGTATAGCAGAAAGAACCCTCGGTCTTTTCAGCCATAGTCCTTATAGCGTCAAAACCGAGGGCGTTTTCTTTTTCGATAAGCTGTACCGCAACATAGCTGTCAGTCTGAATATTCGTTTTCGGTAAGCGCTCTGTTATTCTCAACTCGTTGTCATTATGCAGAACTCCGTTATGTGCAAGTGCGAAATCAAGCTTGTCTACATGACCGGGGAACGGATGATTGTTGTAGTTGAACTTCTCACTACCCTGAGTAGTCATACGGGTATGTCCCATAACCACTTTAGCATTATCGGGAATACGATACCACATTTTATGAGCAGCAACAGGTCGTTTGCTGATATGTAATCCGCTTTCAGTATTGAAAGCAATACCCGTTGCATCTATTCCTCTTGCCTCACATTCTGTGGAAAGTATTTTTATCATACGATTCTTTTCTTTTGCTGTAAAAGTATCGGCATAGTCGATTAAACCAAATAAGCAACACATATTATACATCCTCCTGTTCAATTTCAATTGGTTCGTTTACATACAAACGGCGTTCTTTTAGATAAGTAATAAGTTCAGGTTCTTCAACGCTTGATACAAAATCACACCAGTTAAGCTGTGTCATTTCCTTGTCGTTCATATTGATAGCAAGGTCACAAATTCTGTTGACCAATTGCAAAGTTGCTACAAGCGTGTTGTATTTGAGTGTACCTCTGAAAATACGAAACTCAATGGTGTGGTAATTCGTAAGGTTGACACAAGTATATCTTCCCGAATAGTTTTTCTTTGCATTATCAAGAGTAGCCTTGGGATTATCCTTTATACCATAACGAGCAGCCCAACGAGCTATCTGACTTTCAGTACGTCGGGAGAACTTCAAAAGCTCCTGCCAGAATCTTTCTACAAAGAAAAGCACTCTCGAAATGCATTCTTCCTGTTCTTCCGATGATTCACCAAAGGTAGAACGATTTACATGAACGTGAAGTCCGCAAGTTCTTGTCTTATGCGAAAGGTAACCGAGAGATATTGCTTTGTCCATTACCTTTTTCCAAGGCATTTCATTCAGATGATAATCAAGTGTCATAGGGTGAGTTACAATCTCCATTCCGTCACTTAAACTGCCATCGTGCTTGATATATATTCTTCTTTCGTCAGCATTGGCAATATCACAAAGCTTTTCGGCATTGGAATCACTATGACCGCCTTCGTCTATTTCAAGCTCTACACCGAAATATCGTTTCCCTTTGCCATAGAAGATAGGATTAGGCTTAAATCCGTAATCGTGAATGTACTCACTTGAACATCTCTGATTGTAGCAATGTCTGCAATACGGATAATCGGTATCATCATCGAAGTAGCAGGCATCATCATAGTCAATAGTACGTCCGCAGGATTCGCAGGTTGTGTAGTAGTTGTCATAACAATGTTCACAAAGAATAATATCGCTGTCGGCAGCATCTTCTGCCCAAATACGATCACCGCAGCGTTCACATACTACTGTAAGTTCATCAAGGCAATCGGGGCAATACACTTCATTTCCGAAACATCTCAAATCATCTTCATCAAAAGAACCTCCGCAATGGGAGCATATAAAGGTATTGGTTGACTCGTTTATCTCGCTCATTTTCTTTTCCTCCATAAAACACAAAAGGACAAGCCATAACGAAATGACTTGTCCTTTTCAAATAATTATTGTAGTTTTAGTATTCTTCTGCTAAAAGCATTGTGCAATGGTCACCGTCGTCTATTACATAGACTTTGGCATTGATAGGGGTATCAACCTGAATATCATATTCCTTACGATATTCAGGATCTTCCTGTTCGTGAATGATATGCTGGTTTCCATTATCGGAAACAGAAAGCCGAAAGACTTGCAAATAGTCCTTCGGCTCGTTAAGATTGTTGATAAGATACCACATAAACATTTGCAGGTCAAAGGGTATCTCTGTTTGTACGCCACGGGTCAGGTATCGTTGTCCGGTAAACGACATATTTTCAGCACCTCTTCTTGTGACTTGGATTCAAAGGTACTGCAGATCGCAAGAGCAGCCGCACCTGCAGCTGCTGCAATGATCTTAAGGATAAGGTCTTCTGTAACGCTTGACATAAATTATCGCCGCCTTTCGCAAAGTATCGCACTTTTCGTGCATGGTTTTTGATTGGTTAATCTTCTGTAATAGCCTTTACTACCGCTGTAACTATGGCAATAACGACCACACCGATGATTTTGTTCATAACATTCAACTCCTTTCGCATTTTCAAATTTTGTTTTGTTTATGCCATATATCATAGTTTTGGGCATAAACACAATAGTTTTTAAAAACATGAAAAAATCCCCATGCACTCCGGCAAACGCCGGAAAACATGGGGATCTAAACGTTTATTCATGCTCTTACATTAATATGATATATACTTGAAATGTGAAGCTTTATCACAGCTTGCGAAGGGTTGCGATGGATTGCAACAAGAGAGTAAAAACAAAAGGAGGTTTTTCAATGCTTTCAGATTATGATGATTACCTTACGCCATACGAAATCGCAGATGAACTTGCACTTTCGCTTACTACCGTTTACAACCTGCTCCGGGAAGGTAAGTTGCCAGGAGTCAAGATCGGTAGGAGCTGGAGGATTCCGAGGGATGCGTTGGAGAGGGTTATTTACAGATGAAAACACCAGGTCATACATGGAGTTTTGTATGACCTGGTTATTACACCGTCTAAAGAATAATTCATTATACTGACATACATATTAGTTATTCCAAATTATCCTTCAATGATTTAACATATTCTCTTAAATACTTAAAAGGAAACGGAATTACCGTCAATTGACCATTACGTACAAACGATACATTCATCAAAGGCAATAATCTGCTAAAATCTCTATTGCCCGTTTTGACTTGTTCGACACACCTTATCACAGCAGAATTCTGTACCGTTGGTCTCATTCCAGACCCACAAACGCCTACAAAATAGTAGTCCATATTATTATCGTGATAACTACGTATTTCAGTAACAGAGGCCAGGTACTCATCTCGACAATCCTTACTTCTCAAAGCTGTATTTCCATTTTTTAATTCTTCATTCAATTCTTGAAATTCAGGTAGAGTAAACATTTCTGTATTACGAATAACTAGAATATCATCCTCAGCAAACCTAATGACTCCGTTAACTTGTTTATCGTCATCAAAAATCTTCACACAAGTAGAGTATTCATTCATTTCAAACAAATCCATCTGCTGTTCCGAAAAAACAAATTTACCATCAGGTTTAACTGTCATAAAGTAATACCTAGGATTTTCACCTTCTAAAGAAATCCCGAAAGCTACATCCTTATCGAATTCAAGTTTTGACCAATCAAATAATGAAATCTTACCTTTGCTGATATCGTCTTTAACAATAAGCTCATGGATAACAGTGCTGACAGCATATTTGCTATTATGAGAAAAGTCCTCAAATGTAACGTGCTGAACAGCATATCCACTCAAATCATCTTGATGAGGATCATTCTGTGTGGAATCATAGTATTCCTTGTTGTGAATAAGTCGAATATTAAGTTCATTGGGGTCCAACCTAGAGCCAAGCTTCACCTTGCAACCATATTTTTCAAATATCATATCCGCAATATTTTGACAAAACATTTTTGATTGCTGATTATTTACGCAATCTATTATCTTTATTCTTCTATCAGAAAGGAATAATTTAACTGACGACTCATTCTCCTTGGCAGTAGCTTTTGTATCTATGGTAGTGAATTTCTCAATAGTTTGAAATTCAATTCTCGCCATACCCAAATAACGACTGTTAAAGCTCTCCACCACTTTTGTTAATACACCAATTTTTGTTGCTTCATATGCTTTAATATTGCTTATATTAAGAAAGGTGATTCCATTTTTTTGATTATCAATTTGCCTAGGAATAAAATCCGGAAGTTTGTTTTCTTTATCTTCGGTAGTTTTCCTTCGCAAATAATTGTCCGATGATAAAACGTATTTCGGATATTCATCAAATTGCTTCTTTACAAAAGTAATCTTATTCTTAAGTTTAGTTGATGTGAAAGTACGTACATTTAGTTTGATAACGCAATCTTCTAATGCTTTGATTTCAAGAGTTGGAATGCTCCAAACAATGTTTTCTTTTCCTTTTTTAATCCATTCAGGCATGAACACATAAAGGTGTCCTGTTAAATTATTAAATCTTAGTAACGGGTGATTTTTTGAAGCCAATCCATTGATTAAAAGCTGCAGCAATTGGTGATCGCTGATCTCATTACTTTTTCTATGTGATATGGATATAGAACTGCCATACTCTGTATCGGATAAAACACTTTTCAAATTAGAAAGATTATCCGAGCTTCGTTTTAAAAGAACATAGAATCTTCTTCCTTTTTCAAACAACACAGCTTTTACATTCTTATTTAGCAGCGGAGCATCTATGATTTGTGCTCCCCTGTTAATATATTTTTTTGATGTTTCCAAGCAGAAAATATCATACTGATTATCTATCTCACAATAGTCAAAGTGAGGAAAAACCTTATTCGTGCGGATCACTGATTCCATTTATACATCTCCTTATTATTGATGCAGCTTCAACGTTTACGTCAACTGAAGTAACATTGTCTATCATAAGCGATGGACAGCACACAAGAGTTACTCCATCAATGTGTTTAACAGCAGTAAAATAATTATTGTTTGATAAAACATTTGCGATTACAACACATTCTGCCTTGCATTCTTTTGCCTTTCTGATTATCTTTTTTATGGTTTCCTCTTCATTAAAACGAGCAGTTTCATGCCAATTTTTGAAATCAACATAAATAGGCAAATCATGAACTTTATAATCAAACAATTCAAACAGCGAAGGTTCCTTGATATTATCCAACGGGATATTCAATACATTTTTAAACCAAAACCATCCGGCTGCTTCTCCTAACGCACCTTTATATATGTTATTAAATAAAGCTGGTGACATATTATACTCATTGGGAACAAAAGATACCGCCCAGTTTTTCTTCATAAAAAGATCCTTCATTCCATTGAACAGGAGGATCCTATCTAATTTTGATGCTTGCTCAGATACTTCACATGGGAATTTGCTTGAAGGTGCAAAACTAATCTTGATTTTGTTGTAATCTTCATCCTGCGAGTAAAAATATCTGTCCGAGGGTTCATTCATTGGTATATAGAATTGACTTACTCGGAAATCAGAACATAGTTCATCTTTGGCAACAGTCGGTTTTTCCAATACCAATTTTCGCAGCCCCTCCCACTGCTCCATTTTTTTCCTATCCCACTCTTCACGAAGCATACCATTGATAAACTTGTTTACACGAACAGAACATAGTTCACCCTTTGTTATTAAATCAGGATTAGCAATTTCAGCTGTGCCCTGTTTATTTATTTCAGTAATTAATGCTGTAACTTCTTTATTTAACAGACGCTTATCAGCTATTCCAACTTGGAAAAAATCACATATTTGGGCATCAGCGAATATGTATATGCCCTTTTGCTTCATATTAGTACGACATATACGACCAATAGCTTGAACAATCTGTTTTGTAGCATAATATCCAACACTCTGCGTTTTATAACTTTGATTGAATGTATTGTTTCCGCAAAAACATTTTGAAAAAGCATTTTTTATATTCATTCTTGCAGTTTCTTCTGAAATCTCGGCATTTTCTTGCAGATATTCCGTTTCAAAAATGTATTTTACAAAGTCTTCATCTTCGATAACAGAATTATTGTTCAGATTAACTGAAAGATTAGTTGGCTTTTCAAGATAAATTGCATCAAAGTCCTTCTGCGAAGAATTTGGCCTATCATTTATCTTTATAAGAGAATTAGATAAATTAGCAGGAATATCATATTGTAAGTTTTGACCGGCACCGATAGTTTGATAAACAGATATTACAAACAACTTTTCCCCATTTGACAATCTTGTTGCTAATTTATTTTTCTTTTCATCATATTCAATGCCATCAAGCTGAAAAACCATGCGTTTAACATCAGAAATCTGCATGCCAGTAATTAATGCAAACAAATTATACAGCACATCTATATTTAGGAATTTATCGTTGCTTCTCGGATGTTTATTTAACACACAAAGAAATGAATTTATATCTGCATGTGTAATAAACTTTTTAAACGCAAGTGTAATCTTATAATATCTTTCACGATGAAACGTTCCGGTATCATTACTTTGATCATCAGATAAAGATCTTTCCACCAATGTATACGCAGCGTTTGCCAATTCCTCATCCTCAAATATTCTTTTCCAAAGTGAGGGAGAATAATTTGAGCTGTCAAATAACTCTGTATGAATCGAAATATCTTTATATCCATATTGTGCTTTATCAAATTCATTTTTCAAGCGAATATAATCATCATCGGAAATATGGACAAAAGCATTTCCTATTTTTAATGATAAATAGCTAAGATCATAGTTGCATAAAACAGACGGAAGTGTGGCTGTTGCCGATACTCCAATAACTTTGGCTTTTTCACAAAGCTTGGTTAAAATTCTTTCCGGTGTTTGTGAAAAAGAGATCATTGATATTATGGACTTGAACTCATAATTAGGTGAATTCTCGAAAGAGTAATATCTAAATCCATTCTCGTATAATGTTAAATCATATCCGAAGTTTGTAATATTATTTTGAGATTTAGTGCGCATCATGATTTGTGAAAACAGGTAGTTTTCATAAACATTTCCCAGGTTGAATTCTGTCAAAACACTATGAATTGCGGACTCAAGCGTATATTCATCTTCGCCGGCTTTTGCACGTTCATGACGGACTTGATGATAATTAATAGCAAAAATATAAACTGCTGTTTGAAACCAAGTAACAAACCCCCTCAATTTTCCGAGAAGGACTTGAATACTGTTCTTATCAGCTGGCTTATTTACAGAGAAAGTAATCCTATTTATGCTGTTATTCTTATCACAATTCGTGGATATATAGCAATTTTTATTACTCAATATAGATATATATCTATGATCATGAAATAAGAAATTATTGTCTTCTGGTTCAACACTATCAGTTTTATGATTAAACTGTAGAGAATACGCATTGAAAATGTTGTCCGCCTTTTCCTTAAGCTCTTTCATTACATCCTTTAATGATTGATCATTATATTCACCATTCTTCCTTTTTTCAGATGGTACGAAAAATCTTTCTGGGAAAGTTTTGTTTTGCAAAACAGCATAGATGTGATTAAACAGTTCAATGTAATCTATTTTCTCTTTAAGACCATTCTCGATAATGTTATTAAGAATCGCTTCTTTTGTAGCATCAAATTCATCAATGAAAACTAAAGCTCCATTTGTTATGGGAGAATTATAAAATGTATATCTTTTCTCCACAATAGTAGAATGAGGACAAATAAACTTATCCATACTCATAAAGAGAACTTGTTTTTCACGAGTAAACACTAACGGATACAGTTTTCCGACCCACTGCCAAGCACTATCAGTTTTTATTGCAAGTAACCTTTCATCAACGGTTGAAAATCTTCTAAACAGTATTGTTTGCAAATAGGTTCTAAAAATTCGTTCTGTGTTGTTTGTAAAGTTATTTCTTACACTTTTAATGAAATCAGCATTCTGACCTTTGGCTGCATTTTGCAAAAACTCAACATCTGCCTTGAAATTCTTAAATTCCTCGCTTTTACGAATTTCCTCGGGAATATCTTTTAACATGGCTGGATTGTAGTTTTTTATTGCAGTATCAACGTTAGATTCTAGCTTAATAACTCGCTCAACCAAATGAGACAATCCTATTTCATTAAGCTTCTTAGTTAAATCGTCAATCGGTAAATTCTTTTTCTGCGTTGTAATAAAAAACACTTTTTTATCGGAGTTTCGTTCATCCTTCATAAAATCCGCTATAAACTTAATAACAGAATAAGTCTTTCCGAAACCCGTTGGCATATCCAAAAGCAGTAACCCATTTTCTCTTTCACTTTCTTTAAATGCTTTTATGCAACTATACATGTTACCTCCTATTTCATCTTGTCTGTTTGACAATTTTTTGCTCCAAATACGACATATATAGATATTATATCATTAAAAACATTATAAATCAACACGAGATGCGATACTATTTAATCAACTGACCCAAAAATTGGACAGTTCAAACGATAAAAATCTCCCATATAAAGCATTCAAACTTCATACGGGAGAATAACTGCATTAAACCGTCGGATATTTATAACTATCAAGCACATAATCAGGGCAAGCAGGGAAAGATGCCGATCTGACGCCTCTGCGCTTAAGGCAATCCGCTCTGTCATCAGAATCATATTCCCAATAGTTTTTCGTCCTCGTCGGAGTAGCCGCAGGACCTCTCCAATATTTGCAGAATACACACTTTTTTACCGTAACGATTGATGCACGCATTTTTGACATGACATTGTCCTCCTTGAATCCTGGCTTATAAGCTTTTTAAAAATTTTAATATGATTTATACCTTTTCTTTTCACTAAAAACGACAGAATAATAATTTATTTTGCATTCGTCCGGCAAATCATTTTCAAATTGTGCAAAAAATCTTTTATATGTTTCAGGAAGAGTTAATTCTCTGATTGCACAATCTTTTGAAAAATCAAATATAAACGAATTAAATGGCACACTATCCGGAATTGTTAATGATGATATAGCTGTTTCTCTAGATGATGTTTTTACTTTTTTGACCCCCTCAGGTATTTCTACCATGCTAAGCTTCACGCATCCATCAAACCATCCCAAATCAATGAATTCCAATTTGTTGGATAGTTTAACTCTTTCCAGCTCTTTGCATCCTCGAAAGGCGTTTTTACCAATTTCAATTACATTATCGGACATAGAAACAGACTTCAAGCTTTCACACCCAAGGAAAGCCCAACTTCCAATTTTTCTTAATTCATCAGGAAAATCAACCGACGTTAAGCTTTTACATTGACAAAAAGCATGGTCCTTGATTTCACTTAACTTGTCGGGAAATTGAATGTCATATAATTTATAACATCCTAAAAAAGTATTTTCAGGAATAGTTTTTATGTGTTTTGAAAAAACTATACTTTCCAGGTTTATACAACCTGCAAACACACCACATTCAATTGCATATAATCCTTTAGGAAGCTCTACGTTTTTTAAGTTCGCACAATCTGCAAAAACATCGTTTTCAATAATATGTACATCATCAGGAATATCAATACTTTCAAGACTTTCACAATATTCAAATGCACATGATTTGATTAGAGTAATACTATTGGGTAACATTATTTTCTTTAAGTACTTAAATCCTCTAAACGCACATGCGCCGATTTGTTTCGCACCTTCCTCAATGATTATTTCAGCAACCTCTTCAGAATTAAGCTCCTTATATGGTCTTGTATCTTCCTGAAAAGCTTCTAATGCATCATAGTCGTCATCATATTCATCGAAAACAATATCATATATGTCATAATCGGCTCTAATATATCTATTCTTGATTTCAACGACAATGCGCTCACAATCATCATTTATGTTGGGCTGAATATTTTGAGGCTGTATTTTCTCTGAAAGCGTGCACTTTTCAACAACAATGCCATATTTAATAAGATCAATCGAATCTTCTTTTGAAGAGATCTCTATTACTGGCATATTAACACCAATGTATTTTTTATCCTTCACGCTGAGTGGAATACGGAATTTCTCTCCGCAAAGATAGATCACATCAACATCTTCATCAAGCAGATCTCCAAGTTCTTCCTGTGAGAATGCAACATGATCAACATTTGCCAATACATCATCGTCACTTGTGATGCCGCGTAATTTCTCAAGACGTTCCTTACGCCGTTCAATTGCTTCAATATCTACATCACTTTCACTTTCAATTTCAAAAATACGACATAGCTTTCCTGCAATCATACTTTTATCAGTTTCCGATGAAATCTCTTCTACCTGCTCCGCTTCTTCATCATAAAATCTGTCATTAAGCCATGTGAGAAGCTTTCCGTTAAGAAAATACTCTGTCACCTTTTCAATGTTGAAATTCTCCTTTAATTCATCAATATCCCTTACCAACACATCATTACCCATATCAAGTGGGAATTTCACCTTTTTACCGGCCATTTCTACATCTCCCTTTTATCATCACGAAAACAGCGATGCAATTGCTTTTACACCATTCTTAACTGTATTTAATGCTCCTGCAAAAAAACTTTTGGCAGCATTGCAAACCTTGTTTACACCGACTTTAATAAAATCTCTAACTTCTGTCGTGCAAAGATATTTTATTCCGTTGCCTATCTTTTCGCCTATATCTCCTCCAAAAATTGGATTAATAAAGGTTCCGATAGCTTTTCCGATAGAATCTGCATGATCTGCAACGAAGTCAACTGCTCTTGCAATAACATTCCGCTGAACACATTCTGCGGCTTCCAATGCAGTTATCTCTCCCGTTGCCGCTTTAAAACATACTTTTATATCTTCAACAGCACCGACTGCCATATTTGTTATCTCTTCGGTAGTAGTATCTTCGGGAAGAATATTATCCAACCAACCTTTTTTCTGCGCAATACGTGCCGCACCGGCTGCCGCACATTTCAATCCCATATCTGCGGCGGAATTTATTGCTGAACCCAGCACCTCCTCGCCGATCAGCTCGGTGCCTTCTTCCATACTGCGCCCTATGGATTCGTCAACGCTTGCTACAGCAGAGCGCAAAGCAACTGCCCCTGCCTTTTTTACAACATCGGATGCCATCTGAAGCAGCGAAAAATTATCCCAAGCATCATCAGGCATTTCCTGCATAAGCTCATCCGAACCGGCTTCACAAAAGCCGTTATACATCTGCGTGAGAACCTTCCCTTTTTCAGCAACAGATAACCCGTTTGTACGCTCATTAAATTCAGAGTTGAACCATTCTTCAGCACTTACATTTTCCCTTGCCGCCGTTTGAGCAGATTCAATGCAGTCATTTACCCTTTTTACGGTAGCAATGATCGTACCGCTTGTACTGTGTGCCTCATCGGGCGACATTTCGGGCAAATGCTTGGTCATTTCGTCGCTGAGCCAACCCTGCATATTATCGGCATTGCTTTCATCACTGAAATAATCTCCCACAAAATCGGAAACTATTCCGCTAAGTCTGTCTTTCTCCATATTTATATCCCCTTATGTAGCGTTCTTCAATCTGCGTTTTGTGTATTCCTTTTTCATATTATCAAGGTCATCTTTCATTATCTCCGAAAGGGAAGTGGTATTCTTTATCGCATCGGAAATGTATTCTGTGGTGATGTGATCTTTGCCATCACAAAAGGCATTTTCAATGCCATCTCGAACAACGCCCTCAATATCAGCTCCGCTGTATCCATCGGTCATATTTACAAGCTTTGAAATGTCTATTTCTGCAAGATCCTTTGGTCTGCGTTTTTTGATATGAACTTCAAAGATCTTTCTTCTTTCAGCCACATTCGGAAGATCAACAAAGAATATCTCATCGAAACGGCCTTTACGCAAAAGCTCGGGCGGCATCTTTGTTATATCATTTGCCGTTGCAAGGACAAATGCAGGACTTGTCTTTTCCTGCATCCATGTAAGGAATGTGCCGAAAAGACGAGTAGTGACTTCATTTCCGCCCTGACTTCCGATTCCTGCAAAGGCTTTCTCCAATTCATCTATCCATAGTACACATGGAGCTATCGCTTCGGCAAGTCTTATCGCTTGACGCATATTGCCTTCTGATTCGCCCACATACTTGCCCATAAGTCTGCCCATATCAAGACGAAGCAAAGGCACTTCAAACAGCGAGGCCGCAGCCTTTGCCGAAAGAGATTTTCCGCATCCCGGAACACCTGCAATAAGCAGACCTTTAGGCATATTTACTCCGAATTCTTCTGCCTTGTTTATATTGTTAAAAACCTTGCTCTTTCTCCTCAGCCATTCTTTAAGATTTTCAAGTCCGCCTATATCATCTATTTTTTCTTTAAGCGGAATCATTTCAAGAATACCCGATTTCATTATCATCTGCTGCTTCTGTTCAAAAATAAATTGCAAGTCTTTTTTGGTTATATCACCATTTGTGGATACCGCCAATGCAAGAATTTGATTTACCTCCATTTCGGTCAATCCCTTTAAAGCAACCGCAAGCTGTTCAATAAGGTCGGGAGCAACTGTAGGCAGTCCATTCTCGGAGGTAAAGGCGTTAATTATCCGCCTGATTTCCTTGTCATCTATATATTCCTGCTCAATAACAGTAATAAATTTTTCAAGACTTTTCGGAATCATTAAAACCGGTGATACCATGATCACAGTGCATTCAACACCCGAAGTAATTTTAATTGCCAACTGCTTGAGCTGTGCTATAGTCTGCGGATTAGAAAGCTCCTCGTTCACGTCCTTTATAACTATAAGCTTTCTGTTGAGGTTGTCCAGCTGTAGTATTTCAAGTGCTTCAGCAAGACCCATTTTTCTTGTACCCTTGCGCACCTTTTTGGCAAAGTCACATACACCTGCCGCACCGTTCCATTCGACAACGGAAATACGTGCTGTTTTTGCCATTTTTGCAATTACTCTGTCAACCTTATCTTCCTCATATGTTTCAACAAAAATGATCGGATAACCCGCATCCCGGTATTGTATAAGCTTGCTTTCAAGGCTCATATTGCTTCAGCTCCTTACTTGGCATATTCCATATTGACTATATTCTCGATAAGCTCTTCAAATCCTTCCACATTAAAGGAATCCTCTTCGAAAAGCGTATAAACTATATCAGAATCCTTTAACCAAACATCATAACCATAATCTCCCTTTAAAATGAAACTAAAACTCTCATATTTTATCAGCGGAGTAGATGTATTATTTGTCATGGACGAATTATACACAGCAAAGCCCTCTGTGGTAAATACGATCCCGTCCCTACCCTTACATTCATCTGAGAACAAAGATAGATTTTTATCGTATGCCACTATAATATCTGACGTTTTATTTAATCCCTGAACTCTATCCTTTATATTATTTTTAGCAGCACTTGATATCTGACTTCCGTAATACCAGGAATATGTTTTCAAACCTGTCTTATATGAATTGCTTTTCAGATATTTTGTTAAAAGACTGCGCTTTTCCTTATCGGTAAAAACAGTTGTACCCGAATAATAATTAAGCTTACATTCCGATGGGAGATCCGCTTCTAAATATGCAAAATCCTTTTTATAACTAAGTGGAAGATTCAACTCTCTTATTGGATCATCCTTGGAAGGCGAATATACAAACGAATCGTATGCTACGCTCTCAGGTATTGTCAATGATGTTATCGCAATCTCTCCCCAGCTTTTGGAAAACTTTGAAATACCATTTGGTATTTCAAGCGAATGTAGATTTAAACAGCCATCAAACCAACCAAGATCCACTTCTTCAAGGTTATTGGACAATTCCACACTCTCCAATTCTTTACAGTCAACAAAAGCAGATAAGCCAATTTTTACAACACTATCAGGAATTGTAATAGACTTTAATTTTTCACATTCATTAAAAGTCCAACTTCCAATTTCAGTTACTCCATCAGAGATTATAATTTTAGAAAGCTTATTGCATCCACAAAATGCAGAATCCTTTATTATGGTTACTTCTTTTGGTATGATTACACTCTCCAAGTTTTTACATTTATAAAAAGCTGAATCACCTATTTCTGTTACACTATCAGGAATGCTGATCTCCACTAATTTATCGCATTCCGAAAAAACGCCATCATCAATTACAGTAATTCCATTTGGGATATTAACACTTTCCAAATTTCTGCAACCGCCGAAAGCATAATTGTCAATTTCTGTTAATTTATCCGGAATAACAATGCTTTTTATTGATTTACAGTTTCCAAAAGCACCACCTTCAATAACCGTAACGTTTTCAGGAATAATTATCTCTTCAAGACTTTCACAGTATTCAAATGAACAATAGCCAATATTTACAACACTTTCGGGTATTTTTATTGTTTTCAGATGCTTAAATCCTCTGAAAGCACATTCACCTATCCTCGTTACACCATCAGGAATGATTATTCCCGTGACCTTTTCGTTATTCAGTTCCTTATATGGTCGTGTATCAGCTTTTAGCGCTTCTTTCTCATCGTAATCCTCATCCTCGGTATCATAAATTATTTCGCCAAGATCATAATCGGTTTCGACATATTCACGATCAATTTCAACAACGCCTTCACAAGCTGTTTTCATTTTCGCCTGAGTTTTTTCTGAAAAAGTGCATTTTTCGACAACTATACCGCATTTTTTCAGATTGATCTTGTCTTCCTTTGATGATATATCAACAACAGGTGTATTGATACCGATATACTTTTTATTCTTAACGCTTAAGGGAATACGGAATTTTTCACCGCAAAGATAGATGACATCAGCATCATCGTCCAGCAGATCCCCAAGTTCTTCCTGAGAGAATGCAACATAATCCACATTGTTCAATATTTCATCATCGCTTGTTATGCTGCGGAGCTTCTCAAGACGTTCACGGCGGCGTTCCAATGCTTCAACATCAATTTGATTTTCTTTTTCTATACCAAAAATATTACAAAGCTTATCTGCAAGCAAAGACTTATCCGACTCCGAGGAAAGACCTTCGACCTGCTCGGATTCCTCGTCATAATATCTATCGTTGAGCCAGGTAAGCAGCTTACCGCTCAAAAAATATTCTACTACTTTTTCAATATTGAAGTTTTCTTTCAATTCATCAATATTCCTTACTAAAACATCGTTACCCATATCAAGCGGGAATTTGACTTTTGGCGGCATAAAAACAACTCCTTTTAGAATCTTTGGAATAACGTCATATAGATTTTTTGTTAAAGTAAATCCATCAAAATATGACATTTTTATTATACCACTATTCTTATATCGTGTCAACAATAAAATACGGTATCATATAGATATATTAATGATACCATACAAAATTCAATCGTTATGGTATCATAATAACATCAAGGAGATGATAAAATGCCTGTAATAAAAACTCAATTTACAATGCGCCTCGATCCTGTGACGCACTATAAGATAAAGCAGATTGCCGCCGAGGATAAACGATCCCTTACCAATATGATCGAGTACCTCATCGCAAAGGAGATCAAACGCTACGAAGCAGAAAACGGCGAGATTCCCTGCACCGACGACGACCTTTATACCGAATAGCTTTATCCTGTTTCATTATACCCCATAGATTAACGAATGTGGTGTACCTATAAGTACACAAAACAGCCACTCTGTTCATCGCAGAGTGGCTGTTTCCATTATACATCAATAATTTGTACTGTACTATTAAATCCATTAGAAGTTTTGAATTCACCGTTTTTCTCGCATAGCTATAAAATTTCATATACGCAGTTATGTCAATTATGGAACCCATCGCTTATGGTTGAAACTTAAAACTCTATCACACCGTAATCATCTTGAAATGACTTATTTCAGCTATAAATATAGGCTGACAGGCTGACGAGTACGCACAAATCCTTATATACACAGTTTTTGTTAGTCTGTGTCAGCGTGTCAGCCTAAAATTTATATCTACTCCAATTGGCTTAATCTGTAGGATCCAAGGGGAGATTTTTCAATAAGCCTTCTTAAGATTCTTCAAGCTCATCTTTTTTATAATAAGTTGGGAATTTTTCTCTATAGCCTTTATAAATTATAAAATATGATAATACATATAGTGCCCATTTACTGTTCTTGAGTTTAGGGCATCTTTTAAAAATGAACTTTAAAGAATCAAAATATATAGCCTGCTCATTTTCAGTCTTTAGTCGGGAAATATTACAATTTATTCTGGTTTCACCAATCATTATACTTCCTTTTTGTATTGAGATACTTCCTTCCATATAATACGATTGTTCTTTCTGAAAAACTAATGTATATAACGGATAATAATATGGCTTGTTATTTAGAACCATATTTTCATCCAACCACATGCATTTAATATCATCAAATACAAAATCTATATCTTTTATAGATAAAAGTTTTGAGTTATCCCCCTGATTACCTTCTTTCCTAATAACTGCTGCTTCAACAGATTTAGGAGTAAATTCAAATAAATTTACTAAATCAAATTCTCTGTTTTTATCTATCATAAGTTTATATAGATTTTTTCCACAAAAATAATCAAATCTATTTGAAAAAGAGCTCAACTTTCTGAATTCTTTTTCTTTCACAGGATTTATGTCTTCCTCAAAATCAGTTTTTCCCTCAAAACTTTTACTTTCTTCCGCTTCATCATTCTTTTCTTTATTTCCTTCTATAAATGCCGTTATTATATTTGCATTATCAAATATATCATTCATTTTTTCAATACGCGCGATAGATTTCACAGCCAAATCCAAATAACTAATCATTTTATTGTATATCTGATTATAATCATCTTTTTGAGATTCCTTAATCGCATACACGTCATCAAGATCTAAGGTAAATGTTAGTTTGCCAAACTTACTACACTTGTTTTTAACAAATTCAAACACATTTAATCCATATTGCTCATCATCACTAAAAAACATATCCGCAATACTAATAAAATGATTGTAATACCAATAAAAACAAAAAAGCTTATCTGATTCCTCACATATAGGCAAGCTCATTATCTTCAAAAAAGAAACTATATGAATAAATCGGCACTTAACTTTACGCATCAATTCATCGTCAAACATCCTTGTCATAGAGTCTTTTTCACATTCAGTTTCTTTTAGATATCGGGGTATTTTTGATTGAAATAGCAAATTTCCAATGAAATCATTAACTTCTTTTTTCTTTCTGGCTTTATTTTCTTCCTTGTCTATGTCTGTCATGGCATCATCTGTCAACTTATCAACTTTCCTCTTGTATCTTCCTTCTTTTATCCTTTTTGCCCTTTTTAATTTTGCATGCGTAAAATTTGTAAGATAATTAAAAATCATTATGGGAAGGTAATCTCGCACCTTAGTACATAATACCATATTCCCCATAAAATAAAGATCATCAGAATCAACAGCAGATGTACGGATTAATGCAACAGTTTCTTCACGCGTAGCTATAGGCTTATCCTCAAAAAACAAATTTTCTAACTCTTCGTGCCATTTTTTGAATATATCTATACTTTTGATAAATTCATCTTTATATTTGCTGGTTCGTTTATTTCCCGTAAAATAAGTACTTACTGTCGGTATAACAGCTTCAAGACTACTTTCGAGAGTATTAATATCGTGATTCATAAAACACCTCAAAAAATCTATTTTATTATTCTTTGATTTTTCGGCAATATGTATATATTAATTAAAAAATCTACTATATTTTTCGATATATTACACATAAATTTATAAAATATACACTAAATACTATTATATCTCATATATGTGTTAATTTCAATATTTTTTTATTGATTTTGTAGGTCTTTTTGTTCCGAAAAACTCTATAATTCCAAGGATATATTATATTTACAGAAATACTCTATCTAAATTTATATATAGATTAACACTTCCATGAAATATCTTAAGATTTTTATACAAGTGTTAATCAATAGATTTGCCAGACTCACGATTGGATTATATAATAATCACAACGTCGACGTAAGAAAACACGAAAGGAGAATTCTTATATGAAAAGAATTCAGCAGAATAAAGCAAAAGAAAGGGTTTCCTATCTTGAAAGGACAAGCCATTCTAATAACAATAAGAATAGGATTGATTATTCAACTTCTGAGATAGGAATAAAAGTTACAAACGGTAAAGTAGAAATATTTGCGTTGGGTACAAAATTTGAGAGTGCAGAATATCTTGCATTCAAATTGGATCACCTTAACGCTGCAACCGAAATTGGATTTAATGATTTCATTTTCGCTGCAGATAAGATTAATGATTACAACTTTACTGCACTTATTTCTCTTGACGGAACTGATATTAAAATCTCTCCTCATAATCCATACACGTTGGATATGAAATTGGTATTTCTTTTCCGAACGCCAGAAATAATTGTTCAAATAACACTCTACAACGCAAATAATTTCGCATGTGGACTTTCTGGTTGCTACATTAGTATTGGCATTAAGGGGGTAAACTATATCAATGTTTGGGAAGGATGTGCAGCAATGGTTTCTGTAATCAATCATCAAGAAACACAAGCTACATTGGATATTTTATTGGATGATCCTAACATCCAAGCAATAGATTATTACAAGAAAAACAATTAAACTTGATCAGTATATAAGGTTCATCGGCAGTTATTTACTCGATGAACCTCATATACCACACTTATCAACAGGAGGTATAAAAATGAACCAAAAGGAACTTGAGAGCTTCATAAAAGAAGCAAAACAGCATGGAATATATAGTCAATCAGAGTATGCTGCTATGGCATCACAAATTAAGCCTGAAAAAAGGCTTCCTAAAAACACACCAAATACTCGTCAGAAGAGTTTACCGACCCTCAGAGTAGAGGATTTTCTCAACGAATCCAACCGAATGAATAACACCAAGTTTCAACAAGCCATTGAGAATAATGTTAAAAAGACTAAAGTCTCTTTGCCGGATAAATACGATTCATATAAATGCATCGAGTACATTTTGGAAAACAACGTAAATGTAGCAAGACTCGACAATGATATTATCATATATAACAGTCAAAACGGAACTTGGTACTATCTACATTCCAAAGAAGGGCGATGGATTTTCAATGAATGCCTTCCACGAAAGATAATCGAAAAATACGATTTAAACAAAATCCAAAAGCTGTATGACAGCATCGAGGTATTCCCTGATATTGAACGTAAATCCATGACTTCTGATTCAAACAGAAAGTACCTACTGAATTTTCTAGATGGTGTATATAATTGTCGTACGGGAGAGGTTTATCCGCATAGTCCTGACTATATGTTCTTCTACTGTATACAGGCAAATGCAACAGAAATAAAGGATGACTATGATTCACCTTTATTAAATGAATACATAAAAAACAGCCTGCAGAACGACGAAGTGAAAATTACAACACTACAGGAAATCATGGGAGTGGCACTCAGCACCATAAGGGATCAGAAAATATCCTTCTTTCTACTCGGAAAGAGCAATTCAGGCAAAAGCGTTATGCTCAACGTTCTTGAAATGCTTTTAAACGGGTTTGTTTCAACCCTATCTTTTTCTCAGCTTAATAACCGCTTTGAACCAGCTTTACTTCTAGGGAAATGGCTCAATGTAAGTGGCGAAATACCAGATCTTACTGACAACAGAATACAGACATTTAAAAATATAGTTGGAAATGACTCTATTACTGTCGCCTATAAAGGCAAAGATGGCTTTACTCTAAAAAATCATGCTTTATTGATTTTTGGTGCCAATGAAATGCCATCCATTTCCAAACCTGACCAAGCTTACTTTAACAGAATACGCATTTTATCTTATGATGTGTCCGTTCCTCAGGAATTATGGATAGATCACCTGGCAGAACGTCTGTATACTGAGGAAATCGGATATATCCTCAGATTTGCCATTGATGGATTGATCAACTTCATAAGTAATGGTATGAGATTGACTTACAATAACGTCTCAGATGATTTAGTTGAGAAATACAAACATAGTTGCAATAGTTTTTCAGACTTTGCAAATAATTGTATCATTTATTCTCCCGGGAATAAACTCAAAAGCAAAGATATCCGCAGCACTTATGAAACATTCTGTTCACGAAATGGCTTAAAACCACTTGCAGCAAATGTATGCAGTGCTTTATTAAAAGACATTTATGATACCGAAAGTACAACTGTTGGAAAAGCCGGAGATAAAGGATATACAAATCTGGCTCTTATCGACAATGTTTTTATGGAGGACTAATATATGGAAAACAACAACTTTTACACTAATTTCGAGCAGGTACCGGTAGTCATCGATGCTAAAACGCTTTCGAGGATACTGGGTATCTCGCTCAGCAAATCTTATGAGCTGTTCCGAAGCAAGGGATTCCCCTGCATAGCAATCGGAAAACGTAGAATCGTCCCGAAGGACAAGCTTATCGAATGGCTTAACAAGTCAGCAGGAGCTTTCGACCTTTACAGGAGGTAATTCATGGCAGACATTGTTAACGCAGATAAACTCAAAGTTTTCAAAGAGGTCGACAAGAAACCTCGTAAAACCAAGTCCGCTAATGGTGCCGGAGGGATCCGGCGCCGTTCAGACGGGCGATATGAGGCTCGCTTGGTTATCGGCTACCAAGATAATGGCAAACCCAAGCGAATTTCTATTTACGGCACAACCGAACGAGAAGTACGCCGTAAGCTTACCGAAACAAAATATCAGCTTGATAACGGTACATATTGCGACA
>JBJEQS010000417.1:0-4748 GCA_051881875.1 Oscillospiraceae bacterium | reverse complement strand
GCTTCCCTTGTCGGACAGCTTTATTATATTAACACTTTTACTTCGGTTTGTCAAGAGTTTTTTCGAGCTTCTACTTTTTGTTCAGTTTTTTTGACATTTTTTCCACTTTAATACACATTTTCCACAATGCTGTGCTGAAAATACTTTTCCGTTGTTTTTAAACTGTATTTTTGCAAAAGAAAGCGCACACCCCGAAAGGTATGCGCTCAGTTCTCAAAGTGAACCGCCTTGCCGCCATGTGCAGCATAAAACCCGCACTCAAGCAGGTGGGCAACAGCCCAACAGTTTCACGCTCCCTGCGTCCGTAACTCCACACATCTAATGTGGCGGGAGGTCTGCAATCCCCTGTCGGAGTCTGAATCCCTAAAAATATGTGTTGGATTATAAAAACACACTTTATCGGTCAAAGCAGTTGGTCACTTTTATTAACCAACATTATTATAACATACAGTTCCGAAAAAATCAATAGAAATTTATGGAATAATTATTCGTACATATCATTGAGTCTTTCAAGGAACATATTTCCGATGCGCTCATACTCCTCATCGTTATCGATTGTAACGAGGATCTCCTCATCATTCTCATCGTATTCCGTTTTAAGAACAACAAGCTCGGTATCAGCTTCAACTTCCTTAGTAGGATCTTCATAATAAGGAACGAGAGCATAGTAATGGTCATCGCCTACGTCCATTTCATCAATTTTTTCAAAAGACTGCTCCACACCGTCTTCATCAACGAGGGTGTAGATATCAGCGCCAAAATCCATATTCATTTCATCAGCCATTGTTTTGCCTCCTTTATATACAGTACGTCTGCTGCAAAATCAGCACTCGCATTTTTATTGTACTACAACGTCTTTAAATTGTCAATATGTAAAAGTAATAAAAAATCAGCACAAAATATATCTATTTTTTTGCTACAAAACTGTTGACTTTTACCAAACGATATGGTATATTATATTCAAGGAAAGAGAAAAGGTGAAAACAAAGGAACCTGAAAGTTCTCTAACCTAAAGTCTTCACGGACGGATCGTTAAAATCAAATCTAAGCATAAATCAGTACAGGATCTTAACAAACGTTTGGATAGTGAAAATAATACTTGGAAAGGCAGGGCGAGTCCAATGGAAATGAATGAAGAGCAGTCAATCGAGAGTACCTTTTGCGGCTCGTGCATAATGACCTTTTAAGTAAAAATTTTGCGGAGTATAAATGTAAAACAAAATTGTTTCACTCCGGCTCGATAGTGTATCGAATATAAAAACTTAAAAGCAAAAAGCTGCGCCGCATATCTCAAAGGTCTTAACATGGGATATACGGATTTTTTATACCCTTTTACAAATTTCCCGAAGCTTCTCTCCCATACGAGGGGTACTCTCCAAGACGAAGAAAGTGTTTACGCCTTAAGGCTTTACATAAAAGGCAATAATTGTGAAAGGTGATTCCGATGGAACATAAAATTTACTGACATATTTCACAGAAAGGCTTGATAACCAATGCAGTAAATTTATAAAGCTGAACTTTAACATCTGAAAGAAGTGGTGTCGGATGAAAATTTCGATAAAGTTTACAAACATCTGAAAGATTGGAGTGAGACCACCGGATAATTCAGCTTGGCGTTCGTCTTAGAACGCATAGGACTTGATATAAATTTAATTTAAGGAGCGATGCATTATGAAAAATCTGAAACGTCGTTTCCATGATGAAAATATCTGAAAACACCGTAAAGGGGTGAGTCCGACAGGTTAGGTTAGCGAAGTCCGCAAGGACGGGTTTAAAGAAACAAATCTAAATCGAAAAGAAGAGATTTACAAATGGTAATATATAGGACTTCTCAAAAATTCTGAAATATGGGAGTGAAATCCAATGTACTGATTTTCTAAACAGCCGATTCCATTAAATTTTAAAGGAGTGTCCGCTTATGTGGAAGCTTGCAAGAATGGATAAAGCAATCAGAAATTTCAGGAGGTAAAGTCCAATGAAGCGATAAAACTGCTCAAACTTCACGAAAGCGAGTGGTATTTATGAAAAATGTTCTCAAGTTATTTGGTTTAACGAAAATTTGATGAAACGGAGTGAGACCACCAGAACATTTTAAAGGCTTCTGCCTATCTTAAAAATATATTAAGCAGCTGTCAGGTCGTCAGCTGCTTTTTATTATGCCATCAAGATCAAAATCGGGCGTGTACTCTTCCTTTGCTGAGGATTTTTTCTGCATAAATCCGTTAAAACCAAGCTCCTCTGCCCTTTTCAGAACGGAATTATATTCAAACGTGCTTATACGCCGTGAAATTTCAGGAAAATCCCCGCTTTTGTAAAAAGGCGTGTACTGGCTCATAAGACTGAGCAGAATATCGGACGTTCCCCAACGCCGGGCGATCTCTTCCAGCACAGCGATAGAATCGTGACGGTGATTAGGCAGCGTTAAGTGGCGGATAATAACACCTTTTTTAATTATCCCGTTTTCATCGAGCTGCACAGCTCCCACCTGACGAAGCATTTCATCAACAGCGGCGCATACCACCTCAAAATAATCCCCTGCACCCGAATATTTTTTCGCAAGTTCATTATCATAATACTTAAAATCGGGCAGATATACATCAATATATCCGTCCAGCATTTTAAGCGTTTCCGTGCGTTCATAGCCGCCCGTGTTATATACGACAGGTATCGCAAGCTTTCCCTTAACCGAATCAAGCGCCGAAATTATCTGCGGAACAAAATGCGTCGGGCTGACAAGATTGATATTGTGCGCACCTTTAGCTTGAAGTTCAAGAAAAATCTCGCCCAAACGCTCTTCCGATATGGCCGTTCCGAGGTTTTCCGAGGATATTTTGTAATTCTGACAGAATACGCATTTTAAGCTGCAGCCCGAAAAAAACACCGTTCCCGAGCCGTTATCCCCCGAAAGGCAAGGCTCCTCCCACTTGTGAAGATAAGCCTTTGCCGCACGAAGCTTGACACCCTCTCCGCAGAAGCCGACTCCGTTCGTTCGGTCAGCAGCGCATTTTCGTGGGCAAAGCTCACATTTTGTAAAATCATATTTCATTTTATATTGCCTCATTTTTTATTGGCTACATTCACCTTTTAAATCTGCTCGATAAATGGGAAGTTATATTACCGAAGAAATGCAACTCACCACTCATTCAGAAAATCAAGTATTTGTTTCTGACTGTCTTTTCTTGTCTTATTGCACTCATTCGGAAACCGCTTTTCATTTGAGAACATTATGTTCTTAAGCCTTTTGAGTTTCTCAGGAACATCGGCACAGCCGATAAAATGACTTCCTTTTTCATAAACCAATGCTTTTACACGATGCGGATAGTTACTATTTTCAAGAATTTTTTCCATTCTTGGAACTGCCATCTCCGAAGGCCAGCAGTCATCGTTATTCACACCGAGCAGAAGCACATCGCTGTTCATATTCTCAACCTTGATCCTGCCCTGTTCGGCGTGTTCGCTTGTATCATAGCTGTATCGCATCAATCCTTTTCTCTCGGATTTAGGGATGGAATAATACTTCTTGAGTTCTTTGATCAGATTGCTATGCAGTATTGGGAACTTTGAGTACGGAATATCTCTGCCTTTGTATGTATAAACTGAGCAATTTTGAGGGAATATTGTTCCTGCCACACCCTCCATAACATAATCGTATGGCACGACAGCAAGAGTGCAGGTTATATCGGGTATTAGCGAAGAACATAACAAAGCATAGCCTGCACCCGTTGACATACCGTGTATCGCAATTTTATCAAATCCGTTCCGTTTCAGTTCCGCAACTGCTCTTTCAACATACTCAACGGGAATATTGTACATCTTATTCGGCAGACCCTTCCAGAGGTAAAAACCAAGACACAGCACGCTGTAACCATTTTTCACAAGATATTGTGACATCTCAAATGTAACTTCTTCACCACAGCCTGCACCGCTCATATAAATAATGGCTTTATCACGATTTATTGTTCCCTCGTACCATACAGCACGAAATCCATCTTGTTTTAGCGTGTATTCTTTCTTCATAGTAACCTCTGTATATTATATAAGTTATGTACCTCGGCTAGCATTCCTTATTTCATTTGCTAATTCTTCAGGTCGGTTTAATAATGAACCGTGTCCACAATCGCTAAACACCTTTACATTAACATTCTTATTTACTTTACTTATTTTTGAAACTAACTTTGGCGGATATTTTTCTTTGCTGCCATACCAAAAATAGATCTTATCAGTAAAGCAGTTCGGTATATCAAATGTGTAAGTTGAATAAAAACAATTAAAAATGGTTTCCCTAGCAGCATCAACATACATTTTCTTTTTTAACTCTTCAAAGCTGTCTATTCCCATTACTTTCATCAATAAAGCAGATTTACCGCTCATTGTTTTATATGTCAGTGATGTCATAAGTTTACTTGCTGTTTTAGCTAATACGCCATAATTATCGGCATATAATCCATCTATTATTGCTGTACCAACTTTAACAGATTTGTTTGACAACAAATGAATAAGGATAGCTCCTCCCATTGAAGAAGCATATATAATATCTATTTTTCCGTTATACTCATTTGACAGAAAATCACTGATTTTTTCAGCTTGTTTTTCAAACGAATCGAATATGGAACTTTCTTCGGGGTTATATCCGTCTAACGAAACAGCGATAACATGATAATCCTTTTCTATAATAGGAATTAAAGAAGAATAGCTCATCTTCCAAGTTGTTCCCATACCGTGAATAAGCATTATTGTTTTATTTTCTT
>JBJEQS010000416.1:0-4773 GCA_051881875.1 Oscillospiraceae bacterium | reverse complement strand
AGGCTCTGCCTTTGGAAACCGCCAGCTTTTTGAAAAAAGCTGGGCAAAAACTTTTGGTTTCGCCACTTTGCTTTATTGATGCATTTTTTATACTACCCAACCGCTTGGATAAGGCGAACACTAAAAACCGGAAGCGTCAACTTGCCGCAAAGCTTGACCCAAATTTTTATCTTTTGGTTGTCGAACTCACGTTAATTTAAAACAAGTTCAGCATTTTTTGCCAGAAACTGATTTGTTGTGTTTCTTGTTCTTCCGCATATTCTTCTTCCGGAATTTCGACAGGTTCTGTTTTTATTACAAACTGAACCGATTTTACAGATGTATTCTTATCCGAAACAAATGAAACTGTTTCATCGTCAGAACCTTTAACAGATGAAATCATATCGTCAATTTTAGTTTCAATTTCTTCATTCATGCCCGAGGTTCTGCCTTTCAGTTCTCCGACACCGTCCGAAAGTTCTCCTGCACCGTCACAAAGTGCTGTTATTCCATCATACAGGTCAGAAACACCGCTGTCAAGTGATTTAGAACCTTCTGCCAATGTTTTGCTTCCTGCTGCAATTTCCGAAACTCCTTCTGTAAGCTGTGAATATCCTTCTGCAATCTTATTTACACCGGCAGTATAGGCATTTATTCCATCATCAAACTCTGAATACTGTGCTGTAAGAGTATCTATACCATCAGAAAGCTTGCTTACATTTACAAGCATTGCACTGAGAGCAGCGGCAAGATTACTGATAGAACTGTCAAATTCGCTGTAACTCTTTTCAAGTTCTGAAAGTCCTGAATAAAGCTGAGAAACTCCATCATAAAGACTGTTTAAATATTGCTCTGTACCATAGATTGCACCATTGTTACCCTCAAGCAGTTTTACTGTCTGAGAAAGCTGATAAATCTGTGCATTAAGCTGAGCCGCCTGTTCTTCATATCCGGGTACATTCTGAATCTTTGAAAGTGATGTATTGAGTTCTGATATCTGTGAATTCAGATTTTCTATTGCCTGTGAATTGCCTGCGGAAAGAGCGTCAATATCCAGACCGTTTGCAGACATAGCCGCTTTATACTGTTCATAGCTGAGATTTTCTTTAACTGAATCAGCACCTTTTTTCAGATTGGTAATTGCAGTATGTATTTCACCGGAAGCCGCTGTAAGCTTTTTGAGATTTTCCGTATCAGAAGAAACTGCATTCAAAGATGACTGTATGCTTAACAGTGCAGATTTCACCTGAGATGAGCCTGACAGCAGATTACCTGACTGAGAATTCAGCTGATTAAGTCCGTTCTGAAGATTTGTTATGCCGTTGGATAGCTTTATAATTCCGCTGTCAAGGGACTCTGCTCCGTCTGAAAGCTGTGATGAACCGTCCTTTAAACTGCTGCAGCCGTCTTTAAGTTCTCCGCTTCCGTCAGAAAGTTCATTTGCACCGTCATCTATCTTATCTATTCCATCGTTAAGTTCCGTTACCTTATCTGTGATTTCGCTGTCATCAACCTCTATATCAAGATTCATTTTCACTCCGTTTATTGATACGGCAGACATTTCAAAGTCTTTTACATCTGCGGTTATTGAAGTATCAATGCCTTTTCCCGGAAGAATGGTATATGAAAGCTGTTTGCAGCTGCCGACATTAGCAGATGTAGCACCATCAGCTTTTATATCGGTGCATATTTCCGTATCAAGAGTGAAAGCCGCCTGAAGTGCAAAGCTGTCATAAAAATCTGTTTTGCAGCTGTCATTTTTCTCCACTTTGAATTTTATCTCAAGACTTCCGCTTTTACCTGCAATTTCATCGGCTGGCAGTTCCTTGCCGTCAAGGAAATATCTTATTGAAATATTCCATGGTATCTCTGCATCTGCAAGAGTTCCCTGACAGTATGCTTTTTCGCTGTCAGTTGAAAATGTAATTTTATCTCCGTCTATCTCAACAGCATCATTGGTATTGAGCAGTTTTACATCGGTATAATCTCCGTAATCGGTAACATCGCCTTTCCCGAAAATATTTACTGCATAGACACCGTTGACAGAACCGCCGGCATCTGACATTATATATATTACTTCTTCTTTGGAAGCTGATGCCGATGCTGCCAACGGAATTACGGACGGCATAAGCATCATAACTGCAAGACCTGCGGAAATAGTTTTATTCAATACTTTCATTGTTATCACCTTTCTTTATAAAATTCAGTATTCTTTGTAGTTTTCTGAATAAGCTTATCGAATACATAAAGCAGTCCCGGAACTACAAACATTACTATACCCAGCGAACAGAGAGTACCTCTGCCGAGGAACATTCCCAGCTGTGCAAGAAGTCCATGGGACGAGATAAATCCCATCAGAAAACCTACTACTGTAAGTACACTTCCCGATGTGAGTATCGAAACTGTACATGATGAAACTGTCTGTACAACAGCCTGTTTTTTAGGCATCTCTCTGCGATACTCCATATATCTGTCTGTCATAAGTATTGCATAGTCCACAGTTGCACCAAGCTGAATGGAGCTGATAATAAGGTATGCAATGTAGAAAATAGTTGTATCCGAAAAATAGGGGAAAGACAGATTCAGCCATATCGCCGTTTCAATGCCAAGCACCAGAATTACCGGCAGACTGAATGATTTCATTGTAAACAGCAGAACCACAAATACTGAACCGATTGCAATGAGATTTACCTTCATCATATCACTTGTGACAGTGTTCATCAAATCATATGTGCTTACTCCGTTTCCGGCAAGATAGTATTCATCATCGTAAAACTCCTCTGCTGTACGGCGGATTTCTTCTACCAGTTCAAATGTACTTGGACCTTCATAATCAGTATCAAGTGAAAGCACCATTCTGCTGTAATTATCGGAAATAAGCATCGAAAGCGTATCTTCGTCCAGATATTCCCTGGGGATTTCTGAGCCTACAGTATCAACATAGGAAATAATATCTTTGACCTGCGGAAGCTTTTTAAGTGCATCGGAAAGTTCCTTCTGCGTTGCATTATCACCATCAGGAAGCATTAAAACATATGTATCGCTTTTTCCGAATACATTCTCTATCTGTGCAGTATCAGCACCAAGCTTCGTATTTTCATTGAAAATATGGGAAGAACCATAGTAATAATCGTTGGAATTTGAGGCGAGAAATGTCGGAACAATTATTATTGCAAACAGACAGGAAAACGGCAGCATAACACGGCTTACAAATCTGCCGAAACGCTCAAATTTCGGAACAAATCTTTTATGACGGGTATTGTCAATAAACTTATGTACCATAAGAATAAAATTCGGCATAAATACAAATACGCATATAAGACTTATTGCTACACCCTTTGCAAGTACAATTCCAAGGTCAGGCCCTATTCTGAACTGCATAAGACATAAGGCTGCAAATCCGATAACTGTAGTCAGACCACTGGAAAGAATAGATTTTGTTGACTTGCACAATGCATCAACCATCGCTTCTTTTGTATTTGAAAATTCCTTTCTGCTCTCCTCAAAGCGATGTATAAGAAAAACTGTATAATCCAGAGAAACCGCAAGCTGTAAAATTGCTCCGGCAGCATTTGAAACAAATGATATTTCTCCGAAAATAATGTTGCTGCCCATGTTGATAAGAATGGCAATTCCAAGACCTGTCAGAATTATGATTGGCTCAGCCCACGATGTTGTAGTTATAATCAGCACAAAAAGTACAAATATTACTGCTGTAACTGTTATCTGGGCAATTTCATTTACTGTGCTTACCGTTGCCACTTCTGTGGATACCGCTGAACCCTCCATGGCATTGTCATCTCCGATGATTTCCCTGATAGCCGGTACTGCTGTGAGTATATCTTCCTCATCAATAGTAACGGAATATAAAGCTGTATTATCCTTGTAATAGCTTTCAACAGCCTTTTTATCCTGCATTTCAAGAGGAATCGTGATATCAATGCTGTCATCAAGCCACATTACATCTGAAACACCATCAACAGCTTCAAGTTTCTCCTTGTATTCCAGAGCCTGCGGAATAGTAATGCCGCTTATCATAACTCTTGCATTTGGAATACCGCCGTCAAATTCCTCATTCATAACATTCAATGAAATGGTTGATTTGCTGTCGCTCGGCAGATAATCATTCATATCATAATTGACTGAAACAAAACCTCTGAAAACTGCTCCGCATACTGCAAGCAGTATAAAAATTACAATAACAAGCTTAGGTTTTGCCGTTATGCCCTGATAAAATTTTTTCAAACTATGATTCCTCCTTTATCAATGCCTTTCCTGAAACTACAAACTTTCTCTTGCCTGTATTCAGAACAAGCGTTGCCGACTGTTCGTCAATATAGCCTTCGCCGTTATAACTGACAGTCCCGATAAGTGTTTTTATGCAACCCGATATTTCACAGCTGCCATTTGGTTTTATATTCCCGCAAAAATAATTTTCATTTTTCATAACGATAAGATTACCCTCCAGCTTATCATTAACTATATCAGCAGTCATAATGCCGTTTTTATCACCGATGGAAGTGGAAAGTACAATCTTATACTGAAACCTTTTAATATTTTTCATTTTCCTTATAATCACCCATACACTCAAAAATTTTTAAATAATACATCGACAAACTGCTCACTGTCAGATTTTTGGCTGATGTAAATTATCTTACACATATTTTTTTCTTCCTTTCTTTTTTTCATAAATCTTATCATGATATAATTTAATGTGAGTCCAATAAAATCACATTTACTGGAAATTTCATCAGGCGGCTTTCAGCCGCCCAACCTTTTTTTATAAAAAGGTTG
>JBJEQS010000415.1:0-4776 GCA_051881875.1 Oscillospiraceae bacterium | reverse complement strand
ATTCTGGTATATTTATATTATACCACATTGTCTAACAAAAGGGGAGCATTTCATACCCTTACAGGTTTTTTAACAGCTGTTCAGCAAATACAAGATGATTTAGATATATCTGAATGGATATTTGACAGGGTTGATTTTGCCTTTGATACAACGCTTAAATATGATGATATATTCAAGTATAGTCTTTATATTATTTGCCTGTTATCAAAAGTTACGGGCATAGAAAATGCAATCAACATTCAAGATGTAAACACCAAAAAGAAACGTGCTTTAACTCTTAAAAATTCAGCCTTTGAATTTCAGATATATGATAAAGCACTTGAAAGCCAAAATAAGCACCCTTACAGCCGTTTTGAATTCAGATTTAAAAGAATACGCCATACAGATATATATGCTCTTACAGAGAGATTACAACAATATCTGAACTGTTTAACAGACTACATACAGGAAGTTGAAAATCAGCGTATATATGATTTATATGCTATATGGGAGCAGGAAAGCAAAACAGAGTGTACAACTCAAATAAAGAATTTCAGTGAATTTGTACGCCGATACAGTGATGATATTTTTACAAGGGATATTGCCAAAGGCTTACACGCTAAAATCTGTAATGGCAATTTTGATAGTTGGCTGAAATGGTTTAAACGCAATAACAGAATACAATTCATAACACAATCAGATATTAAAACCATTGTTCAGAAGATGAAAAAGGCTTTGAATTTATATATACAAAAAGAATAGAATTACTATACTTTTTTTCAAAGCAACATCAAATAAAAATACGTTTCAAAGCCTTGTAAAATAAGGCTTTTCGGCTTTTTGCCTGCTGAATATGTTTACTAATATGATATAAACAAAAATGATACAAAAGTTACACCAAAAAACCGCCTTTTTTCAAATTCATCATCAAGATAAAATGAAAAGACGATTGAGCCATAAACTCAACCGTCTTTTGTTTTTTTAATCAATACACAACAAATACACAACATTTTTTCAGCTGCATACCTGCAAACCCGCATAAATAAAGGCTTTGCAAAGTGTGAAAACTATCTCTTTGAGAACTGAGGAGCACGACGAGCAGCCTTAAGACCGTATTTCTTTCTTTCCTTCATACGAGGATCACGAGTAAGGAAACCAGCTTTTTTAAGAACTGGACGGAGTTCTGGATTATAAAGAAGGAGAGCTCTTGAAAGACCGTGTCTGATAGCACCAGCCTGACCGGTAACACCGCCGCCGGCAACATTGCAAACAATATCGAACTTATCAGTAGTTTCTGTAAGGGCGAGTGGCTGACGAACGATAAGCTTGAGAGTTTCAAGACCAAAATATTCATCAATATTTCTGCCGTTTATAGTAATATTTCCGGTACCATTATAAACACGAACTCTTGCAACAGAGTGTTTTCTTCTGCCTGTACCATAATAATATTTCTGTTTAGATTCGTACATTTAAATAAACTCCTTTCTTATATCTCGTAAGCGACAGGATTCTGAGCAGCCTGCTTGTGATTAGCATCCTTATAAACTCTAAGACGTGTGAGAGCCTTTCTGCCGAGAGTATTGTTAGGAAGCATACCATTTACAGCATACATCATAGCCTTGTCAGCATTGTTAGCCATAAGGTCTTTATACTTAATTTCCTTAAGACCGCCAATCCAGCCTGTATGCCAGATATAAGATTTCTGTTCAAGCTTCTTACCAGTAAGGATAGCCTGAGCACAGTTGATAATGATAACGTGGTCACCACAATCAGCATGAGGTGCAAAAGTAGGTTTATGTTTACCTCTGAGTATGTGAGCAGCCTGAGCAGCAACACGACCGAGAGGCTTTCCAGCAGCATCGATTATATACCAGTTACGGTTTTTCAAATCGTCAGCTTTAGGCATATAAGTTGACATTATAAATTCCTCCAGTTAATTATTTATGTTTCAATGGATTGCTGAATCCTACGGGGCAGGAAACGGCATTTGCAACAACGCTAATAATTATACATCATAAATTACAGTATGTCAAGGGGTAAAATACTGAAAATTTAATTTATATTGCTTATACGCTAAATATCTCTTGAAATATCTCTGATTCTCTCGCTTTCTTAAAAATCATTTTGATTTTCCACAAATTTTTTCATATATAATTAAAAGAACACTTCTTAATGTCTGTGCATTAAGAAGTGTTCTGACAAAACTATAAATAATCGGCTTAATATTTATCATCAATATCAAGGTCGAGCTGCCACTGTTCATCATCATTATTGGCGGGCGGAACAAATCCTGTTGGTCTGAAACTGCCATCTTCAAATGATAAATCTTTGCTGATATTCGATGGTTCAGATATATGTTCATTCTTTGCTTTAAACGTATCTGATGTATCGAAATTTATGAATGATGCCGAACTTTTTGTATGTTCAGACAAATCACCTGATACTGTATAATTATTGAACTTAAAGTGAGTTATTTCCTCCTGAAGAAGTCTTGCCTGTCCTGAGAGTTCCTCACTTGCTGCTGCACTTTCCTCTGATGTTGCGGAATTTGTTTGTACTACTGATGATATCAGTTCAAGACCGCTTGTAATCTGATTTATTGCTGTTGCCTGTTCATTTGATGCAGTCTGAATTTTGCTTATTGTGCTTACAATCATATCAGCCTGTTCTCTTACTTTTTCAAGAGCTTTTGCAGTATCATCAGCAATCTTCATACCCTTTTCAACGCTTGTGACAGAACCTTCAATAAGCCTTGTTGTCTGATTTGCAGCATCAGCACTCTTTAAAGCAAGATTTCTTACTTCATCAGCAACAACGGCAAAACCTTTTCCGGCAGCACCCGCACGAGCGGCTTCAACGGCTGCATTGAGGGCAAGTATATTGGTCTGAAATGCAATATCATCAATAACCTTAATAATCTTGCTTATCTGAACTGATGATTCATTGATTTCTCTCATTGCCTTAAGCATCTGCTGCATATATTCATTGCTGTTTTCAACGCCTTTCTTGGTATCCTGAACATATCCCCCTGCAATATTCACATTCTTTGCATTTTCATTGACCTGTTCTGATACAGACATTATTGAAGCCGAAAGCTGTTCTATTGAACTTGCCTGTTCAGCAGTTCCCTGTGAGAGTGACTGTGCTGCACTCGCAACCTGTTCAGCACCTGAATTAACCTGTTCAGCCGAAAGATTAATAGATGAAAGAGTGGAACTAAGAGAAACTGATATCTTATTGATAGAATCCTTTATTGAAGCAAAATCGCCTGCATATTCCCTGTCAATTCTTTTTGTTATGTCGCCATTAGCAATAGCTTCCATATTTTCGGAAATATCCTGAATATATGTCTGCATCATTGAAATAATTTTTCTAATATCGTTTGCAAAATCGCCCATTTCATCATTTGAATTAACGTCAATTGCAACATTGAGTTCACCGTTTGCAACCTTTTCCGCAGCTTTTCCGATAGTATTCATAGGCTTGATAAAAAGCTTGTTAAGACACAGGCTTATTATCGTTGCACTAACAAGTGATGAAATAATTCCGATGATTATGCTGAGGCGTATGGAAGTATTCTGACTGCTTATCATTTCATGGATATTGTTTCCGGCGAAAAGGCATCCGATAAGTTCATTGCTGCCGTCATAGAGAGGTTTATAACAAGCCATATAATTTTCACCGTAAATCTCGGTTCTCTCCATTACCTGAGCATTATTTTCAGAAATCTTTTTCCAGATTTCCTCGTTCATTTTTGTACCTGTAATAAAATTGTTGTTGTCTTTTATGGTAGTGTTTATTCTTACATCATTAAGAAAAATTGTATACTCCGTATCCAAATCGCCTTTTAAATCAGCAAGAATATTATAATCATCAAGAGGATATGCAATTGATACAACACCTATAATATTTCCGTCTGAATCTTTTATTGGTGTACCTGATTTTGCACCGAGTCTTATCTTGTTTCCGGTTTCAACAGCTGAAGAAGTTGTTCCTGAAAGAGCAGTCTTGATATAGCTGTGTTCAGCCATGGAATCGCCCTTTTCATCATCATAGTATCTCATAATAACTGTACCTTTGTCATCAAGGATTGTTATATATTCCGTATCCGAATGGTTGATACTGCAATATTCCTCTACAGCATCATATATCTTATCCTCATTGCCTGACTCGACTGCTTCGACAAGCTGAGAATATTCGGCAAGTCCGACAGAGATTTTTTCAGCGGATTCAAGCATATCATCAAACTTTGATTCAAGTCTGAAAATAGATTCCTCACAATGAGAGAGCATAAGATTCTTTGAAATTTTACTCAGATTTTCATATGTTGCGGCAAATACCACTGTTGATGTTGCAAGTACACTGACCATTGATATTAATGCAACCCTTGTACTTATTTTTCGTTTTTTATTTTTTTCCACTGTTTTTCACTCCATAATCATAAAAATAATTTAATTGATGTAAAAAGCTGGCAAAAACTTTTGCTTTTATTACTTTATTTTAAATATGTTTTTATTGTTCGACCGCAAAATAAACATAATACTCGGATTTGAAATTTGTTTAATTTTTTTTATTCATCGAACTTACATACTTAACGTGAGTTTGATGAATTATTTTTGTAGAAGCGACCATTGGTCGCTCGTTATGGTTTACTTGGAATTTCATCAGTCGGCTGAAAGCCGCTCAACCTTTTTTATAAAAAAGGTTGCCAAAAAACTTTTTTGGAACGATTGATGGGCGGAGGGCAAGCCCCCACACCCCCATTTCGCTCATTCGAGCGACCAAAGGCTCTGCCTT
>JBJEQS010000414.1:0-4805 GCA_051881875.1 Oscillospiraceae bacterium | reverse complement strand
TCCAGATTTATGTAGAAACTGCTGAAACAACAAATAATTTCTACATTGATGAAGCGATAGGTGCTGTTGCCGGTACTACAATAATCGGTGCGGGTCAGCCTGTTGTCGCTGATAAAGGCGATGTAACCGCTGACGGTTCAATAAATGTTCTTGATGTTACAGCTATGAAGCGTGGACTTATCAAGGGATTTGACGGTCTTTCAAAGACTGCCGCTGATGTAAACGGTGACGGTGCAGCAAATGTAGCAGATTTGCTTATTCTCAAAAAATATATTCTTGGAATGATTGATGAATTCCCTGAAAGCGAAGTAATACCTGATGAGCCTGAAATTGTAACTCACATGAGTATGGCTGAATTCACCAAAAAGGTTGAGGGCAGTGTAGTTGAATACGATACTGCTGAATCAAGAAATGAAAATGCCGGTACTGCTTATGGAACAATAAAGAGCGGTACATACTATTCAACAACCTGCAACCGCAACAAGCCTTATAATATACTTCTTCCGGCAAATTATGATACAAACAAGAAGTATCCTGTACTCTATGTAATGCATGGCTACTGGGAAAATCAGAACAGAATGATTATTGAGGGCAATGGTACAATGTATACCCGTCAGATTATCGGAAATGCAATTGCCGCAGGTGAGGCAGAGGATATGATAGTTGTATTCCCATACATCTACTCCAGTGCAACACAGGACGCTTGTTCAGCAATGGACGATGCAAACAATGCCGCATATGATAATTTCATAAATGACCTTACAACAGACCTTATGCCGCATATTGAAAGCACATACAGCGTAAAGACAGGCAAGGATAATACAGCTATAACAGGCTTCTCAATGGGCGGCAGAGAATCACTTCTCATTGGTATGAAATATCCTGACAAATTCGGTTATATCGGTGCAATATGTCCTGCACCGGGTGTTACAGGTTCATTCAAATGGGATAGTTCAAATGAACCGTATCTGCTTTTCATAACAGCCGGAAGTAATGATACAGTAGTTTATTCAAACCCTGAAACATATCACAATAATTTTGCAAACAATGGTGTACCGCATATCTGGCACTATGTAAACGGCGGTTATCATGGCGATAACTCAATTCATGCACATATTTACAATTTTGTAAGATGCGTTTTCAAAGCATAATAACAATCTGATAAACGATATTAAATAAAACAAAGCCTCCTGTTTACAGGAGGCTTATTTGTATTCAGAAATCCTTGTCTGAAAAAGTTTCTCTTTGAAGAAAATCTGATTATTAAAGGCTTGTAAGTTGATTTACAAGATATTTTTTTAGCTGTGACAGGTCTTTTATGTTAACTGTACCATCTTTTAAAATATCACCGTTCAATATCTGCTGTTCATCATATTCAATCATTTTTACAATATACTGAGCCATTGATGTTACATCTCTTATGTCAATCAGATTATCCTTAGTAACATCACCAAGTAATACAGTAAATTCAATTTGTTCTGATGTTTCTGATGTGATTACAGATGTTTCAGACTGTGACATTTCAGTTGTTTCTGAAACAGATTCAGTTTCCTCTGATGAAATTTCTGTGGTTACAACAGTTTGTTCAGCGGTTGTTGTTGTAGTTTCTTCTGTAACAGTGGTTTCTTCTGTAACAGTAGTTTCTTCCGGTATCGGCTTATCACCTGATACTATAAGATTCCATTTTTGTGAATCAGCATACGATAATGAGGACTGCATAACATTTGCTCCGTTGCCATCTCCGTCAATTGCAAGACTGCATTTGTCATTTGATGCCTTGGTAACGATTGCATATGTTCCGTCAGAATTTTTGATGAATTTGAAAAGCTGTGAGCTGGTCTTGTTTTCTGTCCATATCTGAATATTTGTTCCTGATGCGGATTTTCCGTCTGCTACATCAAGATAATATGTCTTTCCGTCGCCAAGCTGTGAGAAGATATAATAGTATCCGTTTCCGGCACTTTCAAGAGTCCATGAATTATATGGTGCGGCTGCTGTGGCATTCCACTGCTGAACGTTTGTACCATCAGCCATGACGCCGCCTGTAACGTCCATGTATATATTGCTCTGAACATTCTGTATCATATAGATTTTGCTTGTATCCATAACACAGCCCGGATTTGCAACGGGTTCAAGAACCCAGTCCTGACAGTTGAAGCCATTTGTTTCCCATTGCTGAATATTAGCTCCGGAATTGGTAAATGCCGATTCAACTTCAACGCATGATTTATCTCCGCTTATCTTTGTAAGTATTCTGAATGAACCGTCCTCATTTTCAATGAATTTGAACTGCTGAGCATCATGTCCTCTGAAATAGTATATTTCCATGTTTGTTCCGTTATCAGCCTTTTTGGCAGTTACATCAAGACAGGTTGTCACGCCATCACCGGCAGCAAGATATATGTAATAGTATCCGCCTCCGGCTGATACAACACGCCATGTATTGAGTTCAGACGGTGTACTGTCTGAGGACTGCATTACATTTGAACTGCTTTCAGCTGATTCAGCAGTCATATATAAGCCGCTGTTTACATTTTTCAGCATATATGAAGCACCTTCAGGCAGAACTGCTGCAACATTAACAGGAGCTGAACTTCCTGAGCCATGTGGAATATCCTTGTCTGAGCCGAGATAATAACTAAGATGAGGAGGCTGATTGTAGGCGATATTTTCACCGGCAACCTGTGTGCGATACTGTGTATCGTCCATAAGAGTATCAATTCTGTATTCTGTTGCATATGGAGTACAGTATATTCTGATGGATTTACTGTCAGCAGCTCTTACAACTATTTCTTCACGCCAGTCGCCGAAAAGGTCACCTGAAAGACATGGAGTACCCTTTGTTGTATTGCAGGTATAGTAACCATCAGTCTGCATAAGCTGAGTAATTTTTCCGTTTTCGTTAACCTTTGAAACCTTTGCCGGAGAATCTGTATATCCGTCAAGTATTTCACGTTCAAGGTCACCGTCCCAGTAACAGAGATAGTTTATAGCCGGTCTGTTCATTGAGAGAAGATTTCCGTTTCCATCGTATACATTGTTTCCAAGTCCCCAGAATTCAGCACCGTCATTTCCGCTCCATACGTTGTCAGCACAGCATCTTCCGGTATCGCTGTCGCCATCAACATGGAAAATGATGTTGCCTGTAGCTGCTTCGAGAAGTGAAACGCCATACGGCTTGTCTTCATGGCAAATCCATACTTCAAGCCCATCTCTGTCCGGAATCAAATCACCTACATGAAGTGCGTCGCCATGACCTTTATTGATATTCCATAAAACTGTTCCGTTATCATCAAGACAAGTTCCGCCGAGGACAAGCTCCTGTCTTCCGTCGCCATCAACATCGGCAGGCATACAGTTATGGTTTCCGTCACCATATCCTACAGCAGATTTATCATTTCCGGTATCAAAGAACCATCTTTGAACGAGTTTCTTGTTTACAACATCATAAGCACAGGCTGTCATTCTTGTATAGTATCCACGAACTGTTACAGCACTTGGGTGGTCTGCATCGAGATACATTACAGCACCAAGAAATCTGTCAACACGGTTGCCGTATTTATCACCCCAGTTTGAAACAGTGCCTCTGCCCGGATTATAGTCCACTGTATCAAGTGCAGCACCTGTTCTTCCGTCAAAAAGAGTGTAATATTCATTTCCTGTCAGGATATATCCGTCAGAATTCCGATAATCCTTGCTTGCATCGCCGATAACTTTTCCTGTACCGTCAACAGTACCGTCAGCAGTCTTGCAGGTAAGTTCAGCATATCCGTCATTATCAAAATCTGCAACAAGCATCTGTGTATAATGAGCACCGGCACGAATATTTACACCGAGGTCAATTCTCCATAATTTTGTTCCATCAAGCTTATAGCAGTCGATGAATACCTTGTCAGTTTTTCCTTTCTGTGAATTATCCTTTGAATTTGACGGGTCCCATTTTACAAATATTTCGTTTACGCCGTCACCGTCAGCATCGCCTACAGTACAGTCATTAGGACTGTATGTAACGCCTGATGTCTGTCCGGCAGGCACATCAAGATTTATCTGAAAATAGTCGGTATTTGAAATCATTGAACATTCATCGGAATATTTTACAGCACCATTCAGGAGAGTATCCACTCTGTATTGACTTGATGCATTTCCGCCGGCATCAAGGAAACAGGTTGCCTGATTTTTTTCACTTGTATAGATAAGCTGATTGTCACGGTATAGATTGAATACGGTATTCTCGGAATCCGAGGCTCTGAATTTCCAGCTTACAAGCATACCCGAACCTGTGTTTATTGCAGAAATACCTCTGTCAACACCTGAAGCTGCTTCGGCAGTTAAAACCATACTGCTGTTTTCCGGAAGTGATGGTACACATATTGTACCGCAGCATAAAATTGCAGTAAGCAATGCTTTTAACCTTTTCATTATATAAATCCAACCCTTTCTCATATCTGAAATATCACAGCAGATTATACATATAATTCCCGAATTGTTTATATAATCTGTTCATGTATAATAAATGATATCATTTTGATTATGAAAAGTCAATGAAATATTGTGCTTTTAAACTGATATATTGTATCATTATTTACTATTTAAAATTTGTTTGTTTTATAATTAACGTGAGTTAAATAAATTCATATAACTTATGTTATTCAGTTATTTTCATCTTTTATTATTGAATTCAAAAGTACTGCTGACGCTGTCTGAATAATCATAGAAAATCTGTTTTCTTTATTTTCAGTTTTTTCCATGTAAATAACGTGAGTTCGATGGATTATTTTTGTAGGGGCGACCATTGGTCGCCCGTT
>JBJEQS010000413.1:0-20844 GCA_051881875.1 Oscillospiraceae bacterium | reverse complement strand
TGCGTTCGCACAAACTTTTTTTGGAAAAAGTTTGACAAAAAACTTTTTTGGAACGCCTTTAAAGGCAGGGGCTTCGCCCCCGCACCCCTTGGAGTTTCGCCGTCTGCGGACGGCGACAAGGGCTTTGCCCCTTGACCCCACCAGCTTTTTGAAAAAAGCTGGGCAAAAACTTTTAATTTCGCCTTTTGCTTAGTAATAACATTTTTTAACTACCCGACCACTTGGATAAATAAAAATACTGGAAATTGACGGCGGCAACTTACCGCAAAAAGCTTGACCAAAACTTTTTCTTTTGTTTGTCGAACTCACGTTATATTAAAATTTAATATCAGACGAAAGACATTCCATGCCAGTGAGTTTACAGCTTAATTCATCAGGCTGACTTATTCCGGCATACAATGTAAAATCATCACTGTCAACAAATGTTCTTCCGTCATCATCAACCACTTCAAAACAGCATGGCTCTATATGCATATCAACTGTCATATTTTCGCCCTGCTTTAAATGAATTCTTTTAAATCCGCAAAGCTTATGATTTTTTACAGCATACTTTGAAGCATTATCCTTTATATAAATCTGTAAAATCTCATCTGTATCATATTCACCAATATTTTCAATATTTATACTCAAATCAATTCCGTTCTTCAAATCAGCAGATATGATTTTCATATTACTGCATTTCATCTTTGAATATGTCAGCCCATATCCGAACGGATAAAGCACATTGTTTTCAGCATAACGATATGTGCGGTTTTTCATTGAATAATCTCTGAAATCAGGCAGTAACTCTGTCTTTTCATAGAATGTGACAGGCAGTTTTCCTGATGGTGAAATCCTGCCGAAAAGTATATCAGCAAGAGCAATTCCTCCCCATGCTCCCGGATACCATGTCTGTATTATTGCTGATGCCTTTTCTGATTCAACATTTACTGCACTTCCCGATGAAAGCACGATAATAAAAGGTTTATTAAGCTTTTCTATTGCCTTTATAAGCTTTCTCTGCGGTTCAGGCAATCTTATATCAAGCTTGTCGCCCGATGCAAGTGCATTTTCAGTATCTCCGTCCTCTCCTTCAACTGTACTGTCATATCCTACGCATATTATTGAAACATCAGATAATTCAGCGATTGTAAGAGCCTCTCCGATACGGTCATCAGGCAGGGCAATTGATTCAACCCTGTCTTTAAGCATATGACAGCCCTCTGAATAGAATACTCTGCCATAGTTCTCAAATTCATTTCTTATGCCCTCAAGGAATGTGACCGTTTTTGACGGAGTACCGTAATAATTGCCTTTAAGAACCATTCTGCTGTCTGCCTGAGGACCTATAACAGCAATCCTGCTTATCCTTGACTTATCAATTGGAAGTATGCCATTATTTTTCAGCATAACCATTGATTTTTCTGCAATCTTCCTTGATAATTCATTATGCTCTCTGCTGTCAACAATATCATATGGTATTGAATTATAAGGATTTTCTCCGTTAGGATTTTTATATTTTTCACCAAGAGTATCAAGTGAAAGTCTTGTTAAAAGAATATTTCTAACCGCATCATCAATTTTTTCTTCACTGATAAGCCCGTCCTTATATGCCTGATAAGCATAAAGATATGTCACGCCACAGTTTACATTACAGCCGTTATTTATGGCAAGTGCGGCTGATTCAACCGAATTTTCAGTTATATGGTGACTTGTATGAATATCATCAACTGCACCGCAGTCCGATACAAAATAACCATTGAAATTCCATTCATTTCTCAAAAGATTATTCAGATATTCACTTGCACAGCAAGCTTCACCGTTTATGCTGTTATATGCCCCCATAACTCCTGCAACATCTGTTTCGCATATTATTTTTCTGAATGCAGGAAGATATGTTTCATGCAAATCCTTCATGCTTACCTCAGCATTAAAACCATGCCTTTCGCCCTCCGGTCCGCTGTGTGCCGCAAAATGCTTTACACAGGCTGCCGCTTTTATATATCCGTCATCATCACCCTGTATGCCCTCAACAAATGCTTTTCCCATAACTCCTGTAAGATACGGACATTCCCCGTATGTTTCCTGACCTCTGCCCCATCTTGCATCACGGAAGATATTGATATTTGGCGACCATAGCGTAAGTCCCTTAAATTTGTCAATGTCATTATATTTCATATTCTGATTATATTTTGCCCTTGCTTCATCGGATATAATTCCACCCATTTTCTTGATAAGTGAGTCATCAAATGTGGAAGCCAGTCCTATTGCCTGAGGAAACATTGTTGCTGTTCCGCCTCTTGCGTATCCATGAAGTCCCTCGTTCCACCAGTTCATTGCAGGAATTCCAAGTCTTTCTATTGCAGGAGAATCGTATTTCATAAGACTGCACTTTTCCTCTATGGTAAGTTCCGAAATAATATCCTCTATTATCCTGTTCATTTTATCATTTGTTTTCATTTACAAATCACCTCTGTTATTTTTTTACACCTATTCCTATAACTACTGCTGTAATTATTACAGCCAATCCAATTACAACTGCTATCAATATATTTGCATTTCCCCTTTTATCTGAATTATTGTCCGTTTCAGATGTTTCGGCATATGATTCAGATACGCTGTCTGATGTTTCTTCTGTCTGCGTATATGATGATACAGTTGTAGTTTCTGTTTCCGTTTCAGTAAATGACAATGATGTAATTTCCGATGATGTTTCTTCAATGCTTTCAGATACATATGTCAATGATGATATTTTGCTTTCTGTTTCTTCTTCCTGCTGATAATTTTCATATGTTTCTGCATATTCCTGCTCAGCGGATTTGTTTTCAGCATATTCAGTCTGAGTTTCCTCCTGTGTTTCTGTTTCAGGCTTCTCCAGTACCGATAATGCATCAAAGAAATTTCTGTGGTCAACTATGGTTGCCTTATGGCTTACTGATAAATCTTCAAGCGATATATCAAGATATTTTGTCACAGCACCGTTTCCATACTGAAACTCTCCGTTTGAATAATAATTCGTACAGTTCCATGTGCAGTCTACAAACATCCATCTTCCGTTATAATCAACGGCAGTCCATTCATGGTTCATCACAGTATTTTCATCATCAAGATTATCCCTGTATATGCCGTCATCATTGCTTATTGCAGAACCTCTTATATTTACACAGTAAAATCCCTGTGCATTGCACATACATGAAAAAAGATTTGCAAAGCCTGCACAGGTTGTACGCTTTTTTTCAAGTACATTTTCAAGGCTTATTACATCAAATGTAACTGCGTTATGCTTTGCGTCAAGGTCATATGATATTGTACTGCTGACATAATCAGCCATTGCACATATTTTATCATAATCATCTGAATATCCTGAGCATATCTCATCGGATAACTCCTGTACATCATTCAGAATTCTTTCAACTGTTTCATAATCCCATGATTCCGAAACATAATCAACCACGAATTCTCCGCCGTATTCATTGATTTTATCCATCTTGCTGTAATTCTGTTCAATTACCGCAGGAATTGCCTCTGCATTGATGTTAATACTGAAATTATTATACAGAGTACATGAGAACAGGACTGCTGTTATTATAACCATTATCCTATTCAAATTATGCTTCATAGATTTTCCCTTTCATCTCAAGACCATGTATCATATCAGTTATCATGTGATTATATGATGCCGATAATCCGTTTCTCTCCGCAATTTTTACAACTGCCCCGTTAATGCTGTCAATTTCTGTACGCCGATTATGTTTTATGTCATTATACATCGATGTATGTGCATTGGGCTGTCTTAATGAGAGATTTATAACGCTCTGCATTATATCTTCAATATCAAAATCCATGCCATAAACTGTATTGGCTGTTTTAACCGCCTCATTGGCAAGCTTTCTGCATATGCCCATGACATATTCAGACTTAACTATAAAGCCTGTCGGTATTCCCATAACTGCCGTAACCGCATTCACGGATATATTAAGCATAAGCTTTTTCCATACTGCTTTCATAACATTGTCGCTTATTGTCATATCTATACCGCACTGTGAAAAATTATCGGCAATTTCCGAAAGTATATCATTATTCCCTGACAGACTGCCTATAACCGTCATTCCGTTTCCGCCATGATACACCTCATTTCTGCTTACAACCGAGCAGTTATGCTCCGTAGTGCCGATAAGAATTTTATCCTTATCCGCATATGAGGAAATATATTCATCATTTCCAAGACCATTCTGCAATGTAAGTATATGACCTGCATTTTCAATAATTCCCTTGTTTGTCTGCAATGCTGATAAGGTATCATATGATTTTACACATATGATTGTCAAATCAAAAGCCTGAGTATTATCATCACTGCAAAGCATGGAATTCGGACGATATATATTAACTGAATTATCCTTTTCGGTAACTGATATGCCGTTTCGCCTTATAATATCGACAGTATCATGATTTCTGCCCACAATTGAAACATTATTGCACTTTGAAAGCATACCTGCAAAAAGACAGCCCATTGCTCCCGTTCCGATTATTGCAATATTCATACAGTTCATTCCTTATAAAGAGATTTCAGAAGCTTTATTTCCTCGCCGTATCCGTCAAGCGAGTCATGCGGAGTTTCAAGATAAAACGGCAGATTTTTTAATCTGGGATTATTTATTATTGCTGTAATCGCTTCAAGACCTATTGAGCCTTTGCCTATTTCCTCATGCCTGTCCTTATGGCTTGAAAACGGATTTTTACTGTCATTGAGATGTATCGCTTTAAGCCTGTCAAGACCGATTACCCTGTCAAATTCATCAAGTACACCATCAAGATTATTTACTATATCATATCCTGCATCATACACATGACATGTATCAAGGCATACTCCGAGCTTATGGTTTAAATTTGTTTTGTCGATAATCGCCCTTAATTCCTCAAATCTGCTTCCCACCTCTGAGCCTTTTCCTGCCATGGTTTCAAGCAGTACGGTAGTGGTCTGATTTTCAGTAAGATTTTTATTTAACATTTCAGCAATAAATTCAATACCCTTTTCAACACCTTGTCCAACATGGCTTCCCGGATGAAAATTATAGTAATTATTCGGAGTATACTCCATACGCTTCAAATCATCACTGAATACCATATTTGCAAAATCCCTCTTGCTCTCATCATCGGAACAGGCATTCATGGTAAATGGTGCATGAGCGAGGATTATTCCAAAATTATTTTCTGCGGCAAGCTGTCTGAATTTTTCAACATCTGCGGTTTCTATATCCTTAGCCTTTCCGCCTCTTGGATTTCTTGTAAAAAACTGAAATACATTCGCATCTATGCTTATCGCATCTTTTGCCATGCTTACATATCCCTTTGACGCTGAAAGATGGCAGCCTATATTTAACATATAATCAAACTCCTTTTATTATACTGATAATTTATTTTTGTATGTGCAAACTCATTCGCCCATTGTGGTTTGCTGGGAATTTTATTGTTTCTGTTCTGCGAACTTTGTTCGCACAAACTTTTTGAACGATGATTGGGCGGGGGCTGCCGCCCCACACCCCCATTTCGCTGTAAACAGCGACCAAAGGCTCTGCCTTTGGAAACCGCAAGCTTTTGAAAAAGCTTGACCAAAACTTTTATCTTTGGGTTATAGAACTCACGTTTAATAATAACATTTTGTACCTACCCGACCACTTGGATAAAACAAAACGCTTAAAAGTGGAGGCGGCAACTTGCCGATACAACAAACGGGCGGATATATTCCGCCCATTTTATTATTTGGATTCGTGATAATCCTTTTCAGTATTGACATTCCATATATTATCCTTGTTTTCAACACCGTTTATAATATTTTTTACCGCCTCAAATGATGTCAGCATTGAATGGTCCATATTATTATATCTGTGCTGACCATTTCTTCCAACACAGTAGAGATTGCCGAATTTATTAAGATACTGTTTTACCTTGTCAAACTCGCTGTATGTATCAAAATATGCAGGATATGCCTTTTTAACTCTTTCACGATGCCAGTCCTTTATATTATCCCTGCTGTCTATAATATTCATTTTTACAAGTTCCGATACCGCAAAATCGAGGCATTGCTCATCAGTCATATTCCAGAAATCATCGCCCTCCGAGCAGAAATATTCCAGTCCAATCCATACAGTATTTTCAGCGTCCTTGACCATATATGGCGACCAGTTGTTGAAAAACTGTATTCTTCCAAGCTTCACTGATGTATCCTGAACATAAATCCAGCAGTCAGGAATAATGTTTCCGAGAGTTTTAATTTCAGTTTCATTTTCAAGATTGAGTTTATCAGCAAGCAGACCGATTGTAACAAAATCTCTGTACGGCAAACCATCAGCTATATCAGTAATTTCATCGGGAACATCATTCATACCTTTCACCAAATCCTTGACAGGCATTGATGAAATGAATATATCGCCCTCAACATCGCTTATAGAACCATTATTATTTATTGTAATGCTGTTTACATGACCTTCACCGTCAGTATTTACCCTGATAACCTGACAGTTGATAAAGACCTTTCCGCCCATCTGAACAAACTCATCGAGAGCATTTTCCCAAAGTTGTCCCGGTCCGAATTTTGGATAATAAAACTTCTCGATAAGAGAGGTTTCAACTTCCTTATCAGATTTTTTACCGCCAAGCATATTTTTAAGCACTGCCAGAATAGACAGTCCCTTTACACGCTGAGCACCCCATTCAGGAGAAATTTCTCTCGGATGTCTTCCCCATAATTTTTCGGTATATCCCTCGAAAAACATGGAATATAATTTTTTTCCGAAGCGGTTTATATAGAAATTTTCAAGTGAAGTTTCCTTTTGCTTGAACAAGGCTGATTTCATATAACTGAAACCGGCACTTATGGTTGTTCCCAGACCGAGATTGGCAATAGTTTTTCCTTTTATGCTTATCGGATAATCAAAGAACTTTGATTCATAGTAAATTCTTGAAACTCTGTCCCTTATAAGCATAACCTTATCGGTCTGCTCCGGGTCAGGTCCGCCCATTACAAGCTCTTTTTCACGGTGCAGCTTAATATCATCAATAGAATTTTTTCCCTGCTTTGGAAGAATATTATCCCACCATCTCAGAACACGTTCGTCCTTGGAAAAAAAGCGATGACCGCCTATATCCATTCTGTTTCCGTTATGTATAACCGTTTTTGATATTCCGCCTATTGAGTTGCTTTCCTCATATATATATACTTCATAATCATCAGGTTTTCTTTTCATAAGCTCATATCCGGCAGTAATGCCGGCAGGGCCTGCACCTATTATGATAACCTTTTTCTTCAAATCAAATCACCTCTGTATAAAAATACCATAAAACACATTAGAGATAGTTCTGCTGTTATAATTCTCCGTCAGGAAGTACGGATATAATTATAGCAAAATGCAGATATATTGTCAACTTATTCAGAGGAGATATCAGTCCATTTTGCTGATAATATCATCAATCGCCGCAATATCAGCTGCACTTACCTTAGGCTCATCAGCTTTTTTCTTTGCTTTTACGTCCTGTTCAGCTGCTGCGAGTTCTTCAAGCACAAGATATGCTGTATCAGGTGTGGCATTATAATTTTCGGTATAAAGAATCCAGTCTGCAACTGAATGTATATCAACCTGTATATGGTCGCCCTGCTTAACATTCGGGATAAATGCAGGCTGATTTTCAACCTTTCCGTATATCTTATCCTTTTCAGCCTTATGAAGTTCCAGCCATACATATTCAACAGCATTGTTTCCGTCCTTTACAAACGGAATGCACACCTTGACCAATGCTCTTGCATTTTTATGCAGAGCAATTCCGTTTCCAAGGAAACCAAATCTTTCAAGAGCCATTGCTCTTTCTCTTGCAGTTTCAGCAACAGGAATTTTCCATACATTTGCCTTTACAATGCTTTCATCAATATCATTGAAATCAATATATTCATTTCCGTCCTCTGAGCAGGCAAAAAGCGATGATACAAACATATTATGACCTTCCTCATGGTCAGCCTTGTTTCCTATCGCACTGTCATCATACTTTTCAACAGCTTCATGCCAGTCAAGCCATGCAACTGAAAGCTTGTTTGATGCATCGGAAAAATCAGACATATTCACAGGAGTTTTTTCATCTGCAAATTTTCTTTCGCAGAGTATGCTTGTCACAAGCGTATTCATAATATCACCATAATATTCCGCACGCTGTTTGTCAGCATTTATCACTTCGATTTCTCTGAAACCGCATCTGTTAAGACCATGAGTATGAAGCCATGCATATTTGCTTTCAGGAGATTCTGAAACCGCACTTACCGCACATACATGATAAGGTGCCGGAAGTATTTTAGTAATGGCAGACATTGCAACCCATGTACCTGAAAGAACTCGCTCTGTATTGAAATCAATAGCACAAGCCATATTAGGAATTATGCACTGTAAAAATTTAAGCTGAAGATGATATGATTCCTGAGCGTTGTCGCTGAAATGCATAATTGTTGTGATTCCGTGTATTTCACCGCTGATGGCATTAATATCCTCCTGTTTTAATCTGTGGAAAAATACATATCCCTTTGGAAGTACAAACTTATCTGCATAGAAATCTATGCTGTATGTCTTTCCCTTGTATTCAACCTTTGCATTAAGATGTCCTGTAAACTTGTTTATTTCAATATTTTTTATATTAAGCTCCTTTGTTGCTCTGAGTCTGTACATAACAGCTTCAGGAGTCTGAATTTCACTCTTATCCCTCGGAACAGCCATCATATAAGATGCGGTATCCGGTATTGCAAATTTTTTCACTGATAATTCCTCCAAATTAAAATTATAGATAAATTTTTCTGATTATGCAAATCAGTATCAATATAATTATAGCATAATAAAATGAAAAAATCTATATTTTTTGAAAAAATAAAAGGAAATTCCGATATTTCAGGAATTTCCTTATAATTTTAATTATTCATTATTATCAGCATCAGCATTGTTGTCATTATCCTGCGGAGGAGGCGGTTCAGGAGCCTGCGTCACAACCGGTTCGGGAGCTTGTGTTACAACCGGTTCAGGAGCTTGTGTTGCCGGAGGCTGTGTAGCCTGTGTGGCAGGAGGCTGAGTAACTGCCGGTGCTTTTGTAACCGTTGCAGCAGCTGTAACCCACACATTAACCTTTGATGTAACATGGGCTGAACCATCTGCATCAGCAGCTTCTGTTGTTTCCTTGACGAAATATGTCTGTGAATTCTTGTAATTGTCGGTATACTTTACTTCAAGAACCTGACCAAGTTTCATATTTATCATATCTCCGCCCTTGACTCTTTCACCGTTTATTGAAATGCCTATTACATATCCGTCAGCATAATTCCAGTTTACTTCCGGCTTAGGTTCATATTCTATTCCCAGCTCATCAAGAAGCTTGAAATAATCTTCATATTTATATGAACTGTATGATGTGAGCATATAGTTAGGGATTTCAACTGAAGCCGGTCCTTTGCTTACCTTTACTATTACTGTGCTTCCGCTTATAAATTTTTCACCCGGAGCTATGGACTGCTCCATTATTATTCCCTTGGCAACCTTATCGTTGTATTCATATTCAGGTTCAATTGTGAGCCATCCTATAAATGTTGATGATTCGGATATTTCATCATATTTGTAACCGATAAGCTGCGGCATATCGCTGTCAGGAGTACCTGTAAGCGTCATATCGCTGACATCACCTGTCATTTCAATAACATTATCCGTATTAATCGCACTGTTATTATATATTGAAAGGTCAATATTGCCGTTTCCGCCATCTGCAAAGAATGCCATACAGATAATTCCTATAACAAGAAGTATAGCTATAAGCAGTACGCCTATCATAAGCGGTACTTTTATTTTATCAAGAACCGATACTGTTTCAGCATCTCTTACAGGGGCAACAGATATTTTTTCATAATTCTTCGGCTTACGCTTCACAGCCGGATTATTATTAACTGGTTTTTTCTTCTCATGCGGCTTATATGATGGTATTTCCATAATCATCGTACTCTGTGAGGAGGTTTTATCAGGTTCTGTTTCCTGTTCAAAAAGCTGTGTTACAAGCTCTGTAACAGTCTGTATTCTGTCCTCACTTTTGAGTGCAAGGCCTTTCATGATAGTGTCGGAAATTTTTTCAGAAATATTTGTATTTATTTCGCATGGCGGACAAAGACTGTCATTGGAAAGTCTTGTCTGTGCCTCTGTCGGCCGACAGCCTGTAAGAATTCTGTAGAGTACAGCTGATATACCATAAACATCAGTCCACGTTCCCTGCCAGCTGCTCAGCGAATATTGTTCAGGAGCAGAATATCCATGGAAAAGTTCTGAATTGAGTTCTGTATTTACTGTACGAAGTGCAGATATACTGAAACTATTGATACGCAGTTCACCTTTTGAAGTAACCATAATAGTTTCAGGGCTTATTCCTCTGTGTACTATTCCGGCATTATGAATAAGGCTGAGTGTTGTGAAGAATGGCGGAAATAACTTTGATACCTGAGCCCATGTAAGTTCTCCCGCATTCTCTTTAAGATATTCAAGCAGAGTCAAACCTTCAGTATACTCAAATACTGCATATGAAGTATTGTTGGCTGAAAATATATCTGTAACCGGAGTTATATGTGTTATGGTTCTCATACGGGCAATAGAACGGTTGAGTTCTGTGAATTCGTCCATCAGTGCCTTATACTGAACCTTATTATTATGGTTTGCATTGATTTGAAGACCATTCTTATCTCTTGTGCAGAGATTTTCAGGCATATATTCTTTGAGAAGTATTTTGCATGAAAGCGTTTTGTCATATGCTATATATTCCGCACTTTCACCGTTATGATGAACAAGCTTACCTACAAGATACCTGCTGCTAAGCACAGTACCTGCCGCAAGATATGAAGACGGATTGACTGAATTTCTGTTATAGCCGCATTTCGGACACACTTCTGAATTGTCTGTATTTTCCATACAGCCATAGCAAAGCTTATTATCTCCCAAAGCAAATCCTCCTGTTCTAAAAATTTGTACTAAGATATCATAACAATAATTTATGATATTGTCAACGTTTTTAGCATTGAAAATCAAAATAAAACGACAATTGTATTATTTCTGTAATCTTTTTTAACAATTATCAATAATTGATGATTTTAATGAATGTGAGTTAAATGAATTGATATTAAATTGTGATAAGCCCTTTTTCTGCCATACGCTTTACTGCAAGCATTATACCGATTTTTCCGCTTGTATATGTTATGCCGCCCTGCATCCATACAGCAAATGGTTCTCTTAGAGGGGCATCTGCTGAAAGCTCAATTGACGCTCCCATGTTGAATGCACCTGCCGCCATGATAACTTTACTGCTGTAACCGGGCATATCCCATGCTTCAGGCGTGAGGAATGAATCAACAGGTGCTCCCTGCTGTATACCTTCGCAGAATGCGGTGAGAAGTTCTTCATTTCCCAGCTTTATGGCTGTTACAATATCGCCTCTTGCTTCATTTTTCTTAGGGAAACATTCAAAGCCGAGCCTTGTAAATATTTCAGAAGCAAATACAGCCGTCTTTACCGCATTTGCAACAACATCGGGAGCCATGAAAAGTCCCATGAACATTTCTTTATTCTGACCGAGTGTACAGCCTACTTCCTTGCCCATTCCAACGCAGGTAAGACGATATGAACAGAGTTCAACAAGTTCTTTTCTTCCGGCGATATAGCCGCCTGTGCTTGCAATTCCGCCGCCTGCATTCTTTATGAGTGAGCCTATTATAAGGTCTGCACCTGCCTGTATCGGCTCTGATTTTTCAACGAATTCTCCATAGCAGTTATCAACCATTATTATTGCATCGGGATTTGATGAACGTACAGCCTTTACAATTTCCTCTATTTCTGATATTACAAGTGCCGGTCTTAATGAATATCCTCTTGAACGCTGAATATATGCCACCTTTGCACCTTTAACCGCTTCGGGAATTGCTTCAATATCAGGCTTGCCGTTTTCAAGCAGTTCAACATGTGAATATTCAACTCCGTAATCCATAAGAGAACCGTTTCCCTTTTTCCCCGATATGCCTATAACTTCTTCAAGTGTATCGTATGGCTTGCCGGTAACTGAAACAAGCTTGTCGCCTGTTCTCAATACTCCGAAAAGTGCGGTTGAAAGTGCATGAGTTCCCGATACAAAATTATGTCTTACAAGTGCATCTTCCGCACCGAATACATCAGCATAAACCTTATCAAGAATATCTCTGCCGACATCACCGTATCCATAGCCCGAACTTCCATAGAAACAGGCTTCGCTGACACGATTTTTTATAAATGCCGAAAGAACCTTTGAACCATTGTATTCAGCAATCTTATCACAGCCTGCAAGATTCAACGCACATGAATTTTCCGCTTCTCTTGCAAGATTTATAAGCTTATCATCAAAATTAAAAAATGAATTGTCAAACATTATAATTTCCTTTCAATAACACATTCCACACTTATTTCACTGAAACCTATTTCACGATAGAAACTCTCTCTGTAATCAAGTGCAAAAAGTGAGATTTTTTTACCCTCCATACGCAGCTGATGTCCGAGCCAGTACAGAAGTTCCCTTGCATATCCGTTTCCACGAGCCGATTCCCTTGTTGCAACCTGACCGATAAGCACATGATTGTCAACATCATATATAATCGTTGCCGTTGTACACTTTTTATAAAGATATATACGGCTTATTCCTCGCCTTATACGGTGGGAATTTTCGGTAATCCACATGCCGTAATCCTTTATATTAGGAAAACCCTCTGTAATTATTTCATAGACATCATCAAGCTTCGGATTATCCTCAAGTTCATTCTCATTAAAATGCTTCGGCATATGCTCCGAAAATTCAAACTGCGTCCTTTTCAGCTTATGATATCCCTCAAGATTTTCAATATGCCTGAGTATGAATGATGGTGCTTCCACTCTGAACGGCTGATTCATAAGTATAAAATGCTCCAGTTCTTCTGTCGGAAATTCATCTTCCGCACATACAACAAGCGTTGCATTTATCTGAAACATATAGCCTTTTGCATTATCATATACAAGCTCAAAAAAACGGCAGAAATCATACTTTGTATCATATGCTTCGAGGTAGGCAAGGAATTTCCGTCCGTAATATGTTCTGACGAGAAAATCCCTGTCTGCCTGATTTTTATTTTCAATCTGTCTTATCATAGGCTGAAAATCCCTGTCATAAGTTCTTTGATAAGCTTTTCACACGCCTCAAGGTCAGAATATTTCACAACGCATGATGGTGAATGAAGGTATCTGCATGGTGCTGATACGGCAATCGTTCTTATGCCGTTTCCTGCTATGTGTATAGCACCACTGTTGTTTCCGCCTGCAATCATTGATTTTGTCTGCCACGGTATACCATTTTTTTCAGCAAGTTCACCTGCAAGCTTATAAAGTTCCCTGTCATATACAGTACTTCTGTCCATGAACGATACAACTGCACCTTTTCCGAGTTCACATACACGTTTTTCACCCGAGACACCTGCTATATCTGCCGCTGTCGTTGTTTCAACAACTATTGCATAATCAGGATTAACTGCAAATGCGGCTGTTCTTGCTCCACGCAGTCCAACTTCCTCCTGTACGCTGAATGAAAAGTATGTATCATATTCAAGGTCGCTTTTTATAATGTCAAGGAGAATTGCACAGCCTGCTCTGTCATCAATCGCCTTGCATTTTATCTTATCATCACCGAATGAAATATATTCCGAATCAAAGCACACGCTGTCGCCCTGCTTTACATATTTTTCTGCTTCTGCTCTGTCCTTTGCTCCTATATCTATATAAAGTCCCTTGAATGACGGAGGTGTATTCTTTTCATCTGCTGACAGATGATGAACCGCCTTTGAACCGATAACGCCGTTTATGCCGTCCTTTCCGACTTTAACATGTCTGCCGGTAACCACAGCTGTATCTATTCCGCCGACTTGTGCAAATGACAGTGTTCCGTCTGATTTTATATATGTAACGATAAATCCTACTTCGTCCATATGTGCATCAAGCAATAATTTCTTTTCAGGAGTTTTTCTGCCCTTTTTGAATGCGATTATATTTCCGAGATTATCAACCTTATATTCACATACACCATCAAGCTGACTGCATATGTAATCCCTCACAGCATTCTCATCTCCTGATATGCCGTTTAAAAGACATAATTTTTCAAGATGTTCAAGCATTATTTTCCGCACCTCCTGATGTATTCAGCCATAAGCAGAGCTGTATTTTCAACGTCTGAAATTTCAATCTCCTCCGCAGGCGTATGCATATATTTCAAAGGTATTGAACAGGTAACTGCTCTTACTCCGCATCGTGATATGCTGAAACGGTCTGCATTTGTACCTGTTTCGCCGTTCATAATTTCAATCTGATAAGGAATATTTTTCTCCTTTGCAATATTTATAAATGTATCCGAAAGCTGTCTGTCAAGTACAGGAGCAATGCCTATCATACAGCCCTTGCCCATAAAACCGCATTTTTCCTCCGATTCATCAGCAGTAACGGCAAAGCTCACATCAACCGCAATCGCAATATCGGGATTAATTTCATATACAGCAGTTGCCGCACCACGCTCACCAAGTTCCTCCTGTGATGAAAACAGTATTGTCATGCTGCAGCCAAGCTTATCGAATTCATCTTTGAGAAGTTCGAGCATATAGAGTATTGAAGCAACTCCGCATCTGTCATCAAGCGAATGTCCTGATATGCGGTTATTGAGCAATTCCCTGCATTTTGTATCAAATGAAATTGTATCGCCCTGAGATACGATTTCTTCAAGCTGTTTTTTTGAATATCCTGTATCTATTATAATATCAGACATCTCAGGGACTTTCTTTTCATCGTCCGAAAGATGCGGCGGCACTGAAGATATAATGCCCTTTATATCCTTTCTGCCATGTATAACGACCTGCTGTGCGGCAAGTATGCGTCTGTCAAGACCGCCGAGATTGCCCACCTTTATAAAGCCGTCATCTGTTATATATGAGCAAATCATGCCAATCTGGTCAATATGTGCATCTATAAGAACATGAGGCTTGTTTTCCGAACGTTCGCCTATATGACCGATTACGCAGTTATTCTTTATATAGGCATTATCAGTAAACTCCTTGAGATAGCCGAGGGCAAGTTCACAGGCATTGTGTTCATCGCCCGAAACTCCTCTGACATCTGCAAGAGAAATAAGAATATCTTTCAGCTTCATATTATAACTCCTTTACAAGATTTTTGAAATGAATTCCTCTTGCTTCAAAGTTCGGATACATATCAAAACTTGCACAGGCAGGTGAAAGCGTTACTATATCGCCCTGAACTGCAATTTCCTTAGCCTTTGCAACAGCTTCCTCAAGAGTTGATACTCTGTATATTTTAAGTTCATCAGGATTATATCCCTCATAATCTGTAACCGCTTTCTGAATTTTATCGGCAGTAACTCCGAGGAGAATAAGAGCCTTTACCTTTTCATTGACAGGCTTGGCAAGAGGTTCAAATGGTATTTTCTTGTCATATCCTCCTGCGATTACTATAAGTTTCTGATTGAATGAATTAAGTCCTGCAAGCACTCTTGTCGGACTTGTCGCAATGCTGTCATTATACCACTTTACTCCGTCAAGTTCTCTTACAAATTCAATTCTGTGTTCAACTCCGCCGAATTCCTTTGCAACCGAAACCATGGTTTCAACTGAAACCTCTCCCCATACAGCCGCAATTGCTGTGAGATAATTTTCTACATTATGGATACCCGGAATTCTTATATCCTCCGCATTCATTATCTTGGTTACCTCGCCGTAATTGTTATAGCAGAGAACATTGTTTTCATCAAGGAATGTACCACATTCAGGAACGCTCTTTCTTGAAAATTTAACAAGCTTTCCTCTTACAAGGTCTGAAAGATTGTTTGTTGTTTCATTGTCAAGATTGAGTACAGTTTTTGAAAAAGCATTCTGATGGAGTATAAGGTTTTTCTTTGCATCTATATATTCTTCCATAGTACCATGCACATCAAGATGGTTAGGTGCTATGTTTGTAATTACAGCAACATCAGGAGATTTTCTCATTGAAAGCAGCTGAAAGCTTGAAAGTTCAACTACTGCTGCATCATCTTCATTTATCTGCTCAATAATCGGGAGCAATGCACGTCCGATATTTCCGCCCTTATGAACCGTCTTTCCGGATTTTGCAAGCATTTCACTTATAAGCGTTGTGGTGGTTGTCTTTCCGTCCGAACCCGTTACAGCATATATTTTGCATGGACAGAGGTCAAAGAAAAGCTCCATTTCTGAAGTGATTACAATACCTTTCTTTCTTGCTTCTGTAAGAACTGCATTATTATAGTACATACCCGGAGTACGAAAAACAATGTCACATTTAAATATGGCATCGAGATAATTTTCACCGAGAGAAAATTCAGCACCGAGAGATTTAAGCGTATTGTATACCTCACCAAGCTGCTCTGCCGATTTCTTATCGCATACAGTTACACGATAGCCCTTTGAGAGAAATAATTTTATCAAATCGAAGTGACTTACACCTGTACCAATAAAAGCCACATGACTGTTTTTTGTTTCACTGAAAAACTTTGCTGCTCTGCTCATGAAGATAAGCCTCCTGAAAAAATATAATTAAAAACTGTATTTTCATACAGCCGTACTTTTATATTATATCAATAAATCATGGAAAAATCAATATCCTGCACATCATTAATATTATTTTATATTCCGCTTTAATTATGAATACAATATGAATAAAAATGTTACGGAATAGTTACAAGTATTTCAATTTGATAATAAACCGATATATTGTCTGAGGATATATTACATAATTCTGCAAATAACGATTACATCTAATATGTGAATTTGCTGTTATTATACACAAAATAATTTAATTTAAATAACAAAAAATATTCATTTTGTAAACAAAAAGCCGGATTTGATTAACAATCAGTTACAAAAGATACAGAAAAATTAAAAATTAACTGTTTGTACGCTAAATGTTCACTGATTATTAATATATATTAGTTAACAAAATGTTATAATTGATTTGTAACATTTCAGTAACTTTTGCTGAATATGGATATGTAAAAAAATTTAGGACTGAAAAAATAAAACATTCAAGGATACAGATACTTATTAATGAAAAAGGAGTTATTTTATTTATGAATTTCAGAAAATCAGTTAATTTGAAAAAAAATATCCTATCATCTGTCATGTGTCTTGCGTTTCTTATCTCATCAGCTTTATCATTACATACCGATATTCTCAGTGCATCAGCAGAAACACTTTCTTACACATCAGATTCAATGGACAGCTTTACGGTTGACGGCTATACTGAGGAAGACATTGATATGCTCTGTGCGGTTGTTGAAAGAGAAGTCGGCGGTCTTTCAGCCACATCAAAGCAGCTTGTCACCAGCGTTATAATAAACCGTATAAATTCATCTGCTTTCCCGAACACCGTCTATGATGTCCTTCATCAGCCGAATCAGTTCAAGACAATTAAAAATTATTACACAAATGAAAGACCTGTTCAGATATCAACAAGAATCGCTGTTCTCTACACTCTCCAAAGCGGAATGGATTGTGCAGATGGTGCAATGTATTTCTATGCTCCCGCTGTAATTGATTCAGAGGACAAGACAAACTGGTTTGAATCAAATCTTGAATTCGTTACAGAAGTCGATGGTCAGCGTTATTTCAGATAATTTTTCTATAAAAATATGTATTATCTACAAAAAGACATCTTATTAAAGGTGTCTTTTTTTATTAGAAAAATTTCAATATATATTTGCTTTTTTTTTAATATATGGTATAATGTAATAGTATGAAAATTTATTTAAACCGTTTTATGCGGTATTCAGGAGGTTATTATTTGTTATGAGAGCTGTTATCAGTGTTGTAGGTAAAGATAATGTTGGTATTCTTGCAAAGGTCAGCGGTATATGTTCAAAGCATAATGTAAATATAGTTGAGGTTTCCCAGTCGGTTCTTCAGGATATGTTCGCAATGATTATGATGGCTGATATTAAGGATATAAGCACAAGCTTCACAAATTTCTCAGATGATATGACAGAACTTGGAAAATCCCTCAATCTCTCAATACATACAATGCATGAGGATATTTTCAATTCTATGCACAGAATATAATTTTACAGTCAAAGGTGGAATTTACAGTTATGATAAATGTACAGGATATACTTGAAACCATTCGTATGATTCAGGATGAATGTCTTGATATAAGAACCATTACTATGGGTATTTCCCTTCTCGACTGTATAGATACAGACATCGACAAGGCGTGCGAAAAGGTTTATAACAAAATTACTGCCAAAGCCGCCAATCTCGTAAAGGTCGGCGAACAGATTGAAAAAGAATATGGTATTCCGATTATAAACAAGCGTATTTCAGTTACCCCTATTTCCATGATATGTGCTGCCTGCAAAGACAGAAACCCTGTCAAGTTCGCACTTGCTCTCCAGCGTGCAGCAGATACCTGCGGAGTAAACTTCATAGGCGGATATTCCGCACTCGTTCACAAGGGTTTCAGTTCAGGTGATATTGAGCTTATCAAATCAATCCCTGAGGCTCTTTCAGTTACAAACAATATCTGTTCTTCAGTAAATATCGGCTCAAGCAAATCCGGTATCAATATGGACGCTGTCGCTCTCATGGGACAGATAGTAAAGGAAGCTGCCGAAGTTACTGCTGACAGACAGTGCATAGGCCCTGCAAAGCTTGTTGTATTCTGCAATGCACCTGAGGATAATCCTTTTATGGCAGGTGCTTTTCATGGTGTCGGTGAGCCTGACTGCGTTATAAATGTTGGTGTTTCAGGACCTGGAGTTGTTCGTGCCGCACTTGCTAAAAATCCCGACGCAAATATAGACGAGGTTGCTGATATAATCAAGAAAACAGCTTTCAAAATTACAAGAATGGGACAGCTTGTCGGTACAAGAGCAAGTGAAATGCTTGGTGTGCCATTCGGCATAGTTGACCTCTCACTCGCTCCTACACCTGCTGTTGGTGACAGTGTTGCTCATATACTTGAAGAAATCGGTCTTGAAATGTGCGGCACTCATGGCACTACCGCCGCCCTTGCACTTCTCAATGACGCTGTCAAAAAAGGCGGTGTAATGGCATCGTCACACGTTGGTGGTCTTTCAGGTGCATTCATACCTGTTTCGGAAGATGCCGGCATGATAGCTGCCGCAGAAGCAGGAGTTCTGCGTCTTGAAAAACTTGAGGCAATGACAGCTGTATGTTCGGTTGGTCTGGATATGATAGTTGTACCGGGCGATATAACACCATCAACAATATCCGCCATTATAGCCGATGAAGCTGCTATCGGCATGGTAAACAACAAGACTACTGCTGTAAGAATTATCCCTGCAATCGGCAAAAAAGAGGGCGATATTCTTGAATTCGGAGGACTGCTTGGAAGCGGTCCTGTAATGCCGGTCAATAACAAATCAGCTGAAAAATTTATTTCAAGAGGCGGACGAATTCCGGCACCTATGCATAGCATCAAGAATTAAAACAAAATAATATAAATCGCAAACCTCTGTTTCTGAAGCAGAGGTTTGTTTATAATACAAAAAGATATGGAGATATAAAAGTATGAAAAAGAAAATTATTTCTGCTGTTGCCGCAATAATGGCATTATGTATGACAGTCGGATATACAGCAAATGCTTCAACCGAACAGGTTAACAAGATTGTATATATAAAACGTTCGATTATGGCAAAATTATCTCATTCCGATTTGGATTATGCAGATATAGATAAAAATGGAACTATTGATATTTTTGATATTATCCGGTATAAGCATGATATATTTGCCGATAACAGCGATATAATAGCAAAATTCAATATTGGAGATATTGTAAGCTATAAAGGAATAGTATATGCCACAAGCTATGCTACCGGAAACAGAGTTGAAGTTGATGGACAGTTTGAAATAATAAATATATTAACGGATAAAAACCTCCAGTGCCGTATTCAGCTGAAAAATACAGGCTGGATACCTAATGAAAACGTTAATATTATTCAATTAATATCATCTTCTGCTGAGTCATCAGGTTCTATTCCAGCAGAAACAAGCTTACCGCCTGATACTTCCCTGTCCGATGTAAGCTCAACATCTGCACCGTCTGAAACATCACAAATATCTTCAGTAATACATACACAGCCGATACACCCTCCGACCACATCAGAATCATCTGAAACAACAACCATTCCGGTTTCTGAACAGACAACTGTTTCATCTTCAGAAACTTCTGTACATCAGAGTATATTTGATGATAACGCTGTATACAGAATAAAAAATGCAGGAAGCGGAAAATATCTTAATGTCGATGCAGGTCGTGATGAAAATAATGCAAATATATATCAGTGGGAATTTGATAAAAGCGTTGAAGAATCATTCAGAATCGAATATGTTCAGGATAATGATACATATATAATCAGAGCTATGTGCAGTTCAAACGGCACTGATAAAAACGTCAATATCATCAGCACAAATATTTCAGAAGGCGGCAATGTTGAATTATACTCACCTCTCAATACATTATCTCAGCAGTGGCAGATAATACCACTGGGTGATGGAAAATACAAAATTCTTTCATATGCTGATAACAATCTTGCGATGACAGTAAACGGAAATGCCAATGGTTCAGATAACAGAAATCTGTCTACATCAGCCGGAAATGTATATGTTTCATCATATATCGGCTCTGATTATCAGATATGGTATTTTGAAGAAGATTAGATTCACATATAACACTCACGCAAATCAATTTTTGCAAAGTGAACTTTGTTTGCATAATTTTTTTGCTTTGT
>JBJEQS010000412.1:0-21085 GCA_051881875.1 Oscillospiraceae bacterium | reverse complement strand
GCTGTATTTCATGTTAATATACAAAACCTTGTTTTTTTCATAAATTTATATTGAAAAAGCCGCCGTTATATAGTATAATAAAATAAAAAGCTTTTATAAATTTCATTATGGAGGATAATTATGGCTGACAATAAATTCAAAGTTTCGCTGAAAAAAATAATTGATGAATTTAATCTTGAATCAATATATCTTCCGAAGCCAGAGGAAGAAATTATGATTGATGAAACCGATGTAAACAGACCGGGACTTCAGCTTTCGGGCTTTTATACCTACTTCAATCCGGAAAGAATTCAGATTATCGGCAAAATGGAATTTGCATATCTTTCGACACTTGAAGAAGGGACACGCTATGAACGACTTGATGATTTGCTTTCAAAAAAACTCCCTGCCCTTATCATAACAAGAGAACTCCCATATTTCTCTGAAATGGTTGAACTTGCTGAAAAATATGAAGTTCCGCTTCTGAGAAGCAAGGAAAGTACATCATCATTTATGTCCGCACTTATCGCATTCCTCAACCTCAATCTTGCTCCGAGAATTACCCGCCATGGAGTTCTCATAGAAATATATGGTGAAGGTGTGCTTATACTCGGTGAAAGCGGTGTCGGTAAGAGTGAAACCGCTATCGAGCTTGTAAAGCGTGGTCATCGTCTTGTTGCAGATGATGCTGTTGAAATAAGAAAGGTTTCCAATATAAGCCTTGTGGGAAGCTCTCCCGATAATATCCGCCACTTCCTTGAGTTAAGGGGTATCGGTATTATAAATGCAAGACGTCTTTTCGGTATGGGGGCTATCAAACTCTCTGAAAAAATTGATATGATTGTTGAACTTGAACTCTGGAATTCCGAAAAACTTTATGACCGTATGGGTGTTGATACTGAATATACTTCAATACTCGGAGTAAATGTTCCGTCGCTCACTATTCCTGTAAAGCCCGGAAGAAATCTTGCTGTAATTCTTGAAGTTGCCGCTATGAACAACAGACAGAAAAAAATGGGATATAATGCAGCACATGAACTGCTTGAAAAGCTTGGTCTTGATATGGAGAGCAAGGAAACTATCAAAACCTTTGATTCATTCTAAAAAATATAAAGCGAGGAATTTCAAATGCTTATAGAGGCAGATATGCACTGTCATTCAGTTGCTTCAACCCATGCGTACTCAACTGTCAGGGAAATTGCGGAATGTGCCGCTGAAATCGGTCTGAAAGCATTTGCTCTTACAGACCATTGCCCTCTCTCTCCTGATTCTCCGCATTTATGGCATATCCATAATATGAAATGTCTGCCGAGAAAAATCCATGGAGTAACTCTTATAAAAGGTGCAGAGGCAAACATTGATGAATACGGAAAAATAGACCTTGGAAAATATGAATTTGACCGCCTTGAATGGATTGTTGCATCATTTCACAATTCAGTTGTCAAGGGCAATCCATACGGTGATTTTTCTGAACAGTATATCCATATGGCAAAGGATATTCCGGAGATTGACGCTGTGGGACACTGCACAACATTAAATTTTCCTTTTGACTATGAGAGAGTTCTGAAAGTTTTCAAGGAATACGGAAAGCTTGTTGAAATAAATGAAAGTTCTGTAAAATATCATAAAGGCTCTGCGGATAACTGCCGCAAAGTTCTGGAGATATGCAAAAAATATGAAATACCGATTGTAGTTGATACAGATACCCATTACTGTGAATCCGTAGGCATTACCGATAATGCTGAAAAAATAATATCTGAATGTAATTTTCCAAAGAAACTTATACTCAATTCGGATTTTGACAAGCTTGCTGAATTTATTGAAAACAAGCGAAATATTTCATTAATACAATAAACGGAGGTCAGATATGTCTTATATTTCTGATTTAACTGATATATGCAGTAAACTCAACTGTGAATGTCTTGAAAATGAACCGCTGAAAAATCATGTGTCATTCCGTATAGGCGGAAAATGCAATGCACTTGTATCTGTGAACAGCGTGCAGTCACTTCTTGAAATTATGGATTTTCTTAAATCAAATAATATAAAATACTATGTTCTCGGAAAAGGAAGCAATGTGCTTGTAAGTGATAACGGCTTTGACGGCGTTATTATCCTTATCGGAAAGGATTTCGCCGATATATCCGTAAATTCTGACGGAATTATAAAATGTTCAGCAGGTGCATCACTCTCTGCACTCTGTCGTGCTGCTCTTGAACATAATCTCTCAGGACTTGAATTCGCTTATGGAATTCCGGGAAATGTCGGCGGTGCTGTGTTTATGAATGCAGGTGCTTACGGCGGAGAAATCAAGGACATAATAATCAGTGCCGACTACATAGATGAAAACGGCTGTCAGCAGACAATATATGCCGCAGATATGGATTTATCATACCGCCACAGTTTTTTTACAGGTAAAAAATGCATAATAACAGGAGCAGCATTTAAGCTGATTAATGGCGAACATGATGCAATAAAGGCAAGAATGGATGAGCTTATGGCAAAACGCCGCAGCAAACAACCACTTGAATATCCGAGTGCAGGCAGTACTTTCAAGCGTCCTGATGGTGCATATGCCTCAGCACTTATAGAACAGTGCGGACTTAAAGGGCTTAATGTCGGAGATGCAGAAGTAAGCACAAAACACAGCGGTTTTGTAATCAACAAGGGAAATGCCTCTTTCAGTGATGTCATGGAGCTTATTAAAAAGGTTCAGGATACAGTAAAGGAAAAAACAGGCTATACTCTTGAAATGGAGCCTGAAATAATACAATAATATTTCACGAATTATAAAAAGGATGTGAGTTTAATGCAGTTTATAATAGTTACCGGTCTTTCCGGCTCAGGTAAATCATGTGCAATGAATATACTTGAGGATATAGGATTTTATTGCATAGACAATATGCCGCCGCAGCTTATACCTAAATTTGCCGATATATGCACACATTCCGAAGAAGGAAAACTTGAACGTGTTGCAATAGCTGTTGACATTCGTTCAGGAGATATATTCAGCGAACTTCCTGATGTATGCGATAAAATGAAAAAAACAGGTATTGATATAAAAATACTCTATCTTGAGTCAAGTGATGATGTTGTAATCAAGCGTTACAAGGAAACAAGACGTATGCATCCGCTTAATGCAGAATTCAACGGCTGTCTGCCTAAGGCTGTAAATTTTGAACGTCAGCAGCTTACCCCTATGCGTGAAATAACGGATTACTATATAGATACATCATTCCTTTCAACATCTCAGCTGAAACAGCAAATTACTAATATTTTCCTTGACAATGTCAATGATTCAATGATTGTAAAAATTATGTCATTCGGCTTCAAGTATGGTGCATCATCAGAAGCTGACCTTGTATTTGATGTAAGATGTCTGCCTAATCCGTACTATATTCCGGAACTGAAACAGCATACAGGCTGTGAAGAATGTGTAAGAGATTATGTGTTAAAATCGGAAGTATCACAGCAGCTTCTTGAAAAACTCAGGGATTTGATAGATTTTCTGCTTCCGCTTTATGTAAAGGAAGGAAAAAGTCAGCTTGTAATAGCATTTGGCTGCACAGGCGGAAAGCATCGCTCGGTAACATTTGCCGAATACTTCTCTGATTATATTGGTCAGAAAGGAATAAAAATCCATAAAACTCACAGGGATATAATGAAAGACAGGTGATTTATTGATGAATGGTTCATCAGAGTCAAAAAAAACCTTTTCATATAATGTAAAATCGGAAATATGCTCCTCCCTTACAGACAGGGATAAGCGGTTTGCCTGTCTTTACGGAATATCACTCTTTGCAAAGACTATAACGGAAAATGAGTTCTGTTTTCAGACCGAAAGCAAGGTTGTATCAGAACTCTATCCAAGTCTTTTCGGTGAGGTATTCGGCAGAAATGTAAAGCTTAACTGTTCTTCCATAGAAAAAAGCAAGCGTTCAAACCTATATATATTTTCCGTATCAAAAGAGGACGGGCTTGACATCTTCCTGAATACATTCCATATAAATCCTGAAAAATTATCCATAAACCATGATAATATTGACAACAACAGCATCGGTATATTTACTGCCGGTGTATTTTTATCATGCGGAAGTATCGGAAATCCTGAGAAAGAGTATCATTTTGAATTTGCAGTTTCGGATTTTCAGCTGTATAAGGATTTGAATGATTTGCTTGCTTCAATAGGAATGAATTTCAAAATGGTAAAACGAAAGAACCTGTATGTAATGTATCTGAAAGAGAGTGAAAGCATTGAAGATATGATAACATTTATCGGTGCGTCAAAGTGTACTATTGAACTTATGAATGTAAAAATATACAAGGATTTCCGCAATCGTGTCAATCGTGTAAATAACTGCGAGGTTGCCAATCTTGATAAAACTGTAAATGCGGCTGTCAGGCAGCGTAAGGATATTGAACTTATTGACAGGGTACTCGGAATAAATTCACTGTCTGACGGTTTGCAGGAAACTGCAAGACTGCGTATTGAAAATCCGGAGGCAAGCCTTAAAGAACTCGGACAGCTTCATTCCACATCAATAGGACGTTCGGGAATAAATCACCGATTGAAAAAAATTGCTGAAATTGCTGAAAGCATAAGACAAGGAGAAAATAATGAATATACAGCCGGATAATTTTGTACATCTTCATCTTCACAGTGAATACAGTCTGCTTGATGGTGCGTGTCGTATTGATGATATAATGAAGCGTGTCAGCGAGCTTGGTCAGAAAGCCGTTGCCATAACCGACCATGGAGTAATGTATGGTGTGCTTGATTTTTATAATGCCGCTAAAAAATACGATATCAAGCCGATTATCGGCTGTGAGGTATATGTTGCTCCTCGTTCAAGGAATGACAAGGTTCATGGCATTGACTCAAAGCCGTATCATCTGATACTTCTCTGCAAAAATACGGAGGGATACAATAATCTTATAAAGCTTGTATCACTTGGATATACAGAAGGCTTTTACGGCAAACCAAGAGTTGATATTGAATCTTTACAGCAATACAGCGGCGGTCTTATATGCCTTTCAGCCTGTCTTGCAGGACAGGTTGCATCTGAATTATCCGATGGCAATTATGAAGCCGCCAAAAAAACTGCCCTGACTTACAACAGCATTTTCGGTCAGGGCAATTACTATATAGAGGTGCAAAATCATAATATTGATGAACAGAAACGCATACTTCCTCTGCTGTATAAGCTTTCAGATGAAACAGGAATACCTCTTGCTGCTACAAATGACGCTCATTATATTTCAAGAGAAGATGCAAAAATTCAGGATATTCTGCTTTGCATACAGACCAAGAAAACTCTTGCTGATGAGGACAGAATGTCATTTCAGACTGATGAATTCTATATAAAAAGCACTGAGGAGATGTATCAGCTTTTCAAAGGTGTACCGCAGGCAATTACAAATACCGCTGAAATTGCTGACAAATGCAATCTTAATTTTGAATTCGGAGTTATAAAGCTTCCACGCTTTGAAAATCCCGATAATATATCAAACAAGGAATATTTCCTTAATCTTTGCCATAATGGTCTTGAAAAGCGATACGGCAAATCACCCGATGAAAATATCATAAACCGCATGAAATATGAAACAGAAGTAATCGAAAAAATGGGATATATTGACTATTTCCTTATAGTATGGGATTTTGTTAATTATGCCAAAAGAAACGGAATACCCGTAGGTGCAGGCAGAGGTTCGGGTGCAGGAAGCTTATGTGCATATTGTATGGGCATAACCGATATTGACCCTATTAAATACAATCTGCTCTTTGAACGTTTTCTCAATCCCGAAAGAGTAAGTATGCCTGATTTTGATATAGATTTCTGCATTGAGGGCAGACAGCGTGTAATCGACTATGTTACTGAAAGATATGGTACGGAAAGAGTTTCCCAGATAATAACATTCGGAACTATGGCGGCAAAGGCGGCTGTAAAAGATGTGGGGCGTGTACTCGGTCTTTCATATGAATTATGTGACAAGGTATCAAAGCTTATTCCAAAGGAACTGAATATAACTCTTAAAAAGGCTCTCGAACAGAATAAAACTCTCAAAGAACTTTATGACAGCGATTATACTGTCAGAGAACTTATAGATTTATCAATGAAAGTTGAGGGTATGCCACGCCATGTATCAACTCATGCGGCGGCGGTTGTTATTTCAGATAAGCCGCTTAATGAATACGTTCCATTGCAGAAAATTGATAACATGACCGTCACACAGTATACCATGACAGGTGTGGAAAGCCTTGGACTTCTTAAAATGGATTTTCTTGGATTAAGAAATTTAACTGTTATTGACCATGCAGAGAAAATGATACGCCTGAAAAATCCTGATTTCAGAATATCCGATATACCTCTTGACGATAAGAATGTATATAAAATGCTCGCCGATGGAAAGACATCCGGAGTATTCCAGTTTGAAAGTGCAGGCATAACATCTGTACTCAAAAGGCTTGTTCCCGATAATATAGAAGACCTTATCGCCGTATTATCGTTATACCGTCCGGGCCCTATGGATTCTATTCCACGATATATCGCAAACAGGCATAATTCAGCAAACATAACATATAAGCATAAGCTGCTTGAACCGATACTCTCAACAACATACGGCTGTATACTTTATCAGGAGCAGGTTATGGAAATATGCCGTTCTCTTGCAGGATATTCATATGGTCGTGCAGATATTGTACGCAGGGCTATGGCAAAGAAAAAGCATGATGTGATGAATAAGGAAAGACAGAGTTTCATATTCGGTGAAAAAAATCCTGACGGAAGTGTAAACTGTGCCGGTGCTGTTGCAAACGGAGTTGATGAAAAGACTGCAAATGAAATTTTTGATGAGATTGTAAGCTTTGCATCATATGCATTCAATAAATCCCATGCCGCCGCTTATGCGTATATATCATATCAGACAGCATATCTGAAATGTCATTATTTCAAGGAATATCTTGCCTCTCTTATGTCAAGCGTGATGAATACCTCCGATAAGCTTTATGAGTATATGACAGAATGTGAGAATAATGGCGTAAAGCTTATGCGTCCCGATATAAACGAAAGCTCGGAGCTGTTCACAGTAACCGATGACGGCATAAGATACGGACTTATTGCAATAAAAAACCTTGGAAAAGGTGTTGTATCGGTCATAATTAATGAGCGTGAAAAAAACGGAGCATTTACATCATTTGAAAATTTCTGCAAGAGAATTTCGGAATATGATATAAACAGACGAGCATTGGAAAGCCTTATAAAATCGGGAAGTATGGATTCAATGGGATATAACCGCCGTCAGATGATTGAAAATCTTGATAATGTGCTGGGATTTTATTCGGATAATTACGGAAGTATGATTGAAGGACAGCTTGATTTTTTCGGAACTGCCCCCGAAAAAAGCAGTATGGGTGTTAATATACCATACATTGAGGAATATTCTCCGAGTGAACTTCTAAACATGGAAAAAGAAAGCGTTGGTATGTATGTTTCAGGAAATCCTCTTGCACGATACAATGTATATACACAGCTTATGAGATACACAGATATTTCCGATATTGAAAATCTAAGCAATAACCATAAAGTAAATATACTATGCATTATTCAGAGTATAAGAATACGCAAAACAAGAAACGGCGGACAGATGTGCTTCATCAATGCAGAGGACGGAAAAACATCAACTGAAATTATAGTTTTCCCGTCAACATATGAGGCATTCAGAAATCTGATAAAGGAAAATTCTGTTGTTTCGATAAGCGGAAGAATTTCTGATAAAGATGATGAAAAGAAAGTAATCGCTGAAAATATCATAACTGAACAGCAGTTTATAAACAATGCAAAAACTAAGAAATTCGGTATAAAATTGCTCAGCACACAAAAAGACACAATAAAGAATATTATTGATATATGCGGCAATTTTGAGGGAAATACAAATGTAATGTTTTATCTTACCGATATAAAAAAATATGCTTCATTGAAATCAGAATTAAAGGTTGATATATCACAGAAATTTATTGATAAACTTATTGAAATAATTCCGCCGCAGAATATCGGATTATTCTGATACAATCTTCATTTTGTCCTGTAAATATGCTTTTTTTACACTTTGCTTATAATCTGACGATTGGTTTTTCAGCATTTTCACAAACAATGTTTATAAAATAACTGTATTTTCTTATGCTATTATCATTGACTTTGCACAAATCACATGATATAATTTAAAATAGATTATTATAATATTGTTGAATATTATATGCAATTCATTCTATAATGGGGGATTAAAAATGAAAAAAAACACTGTCAGAAAAATTTCTCTTTTATTGGCTGTTGCAATGACTAACTGCATTTTGCAGATTGGAACTGCAAATAATGTATCAGCCGCAACATTGCTTTCAGCAGAATTTGAAACCACCAACGATTCCTTTACAGGTCGTGGAAATGCGTCTGTTGCATGGACTTCAGACCGTTCATACTCCGATAAGTGCAGTCTTTTCGTAAGCGAAAGAACTGCCGCATGGAATGGTGCTTCAAGAGATGCGTCATCAATACTTTCAGCCGGTCAGACATATGCAATATCAGCCGCTGTTTATCAGGAAAGCGGTGAACCCGTTGAAATGAAATTTTCATTGCAGTATGAGGACAGTACAGGCACTGTAAATTATGATGCAATTGTACTTGAAACCGCTGAGGACAGCACATGGACTTTACTGGAAAACTCTGCATATACTGTTCCGTCAGATGCAAAAAATCTTTCAATATATGTTGAAACCACAGAGTCGCTTACAGATTTTTATGTTGACCTTGTAACTGTATCAGGTGCACCGTCAGTTATAAAACCCGGTGATGCTGATGGCGATTTATCAGTAACAATCAAGGATTTAACCGCTATGAAACAGTATCTCCTCGGAGTGTCGGAAGAAATTGAACCAGGTGCTGATTTAAACGAAAACGGTTCAACAGATGTTTATGATTTGTCCTTGCTTAAATACAAAATACTTAATCCTAAGCAGTCACCAAGCGTTGAAGGTGACTGGGACAATTATCAGGAAACTGCTACCCCGCAGATGCTTCAGGTTTATAATGACGCATTATATCGTATAGGAAATACAGCAAGAATACGTGATAAGATTTCAAAGGCTCAGAATGGCGAACAGGTAAATATTGCATATCTCGGAGGTTCAATAACAGGCGGCGGCTCATCAAGCAGTCCGTCAAATTGCTTTGCAAACCTTTCATATCAATATTTCAGTGAAACATTCGGCTGCGGCAACAATGTAAACTACATAAATGCAGGCATGGCAGGAACATCATCGGTGGTAGGTAATCTTCGTGTTGACAATGATGTTTTTTCAAAGAATGCTGATGTAATATTCATAGAATTCGCAGTAAATGACCAGGGCGGTGAACGCTTCCAGAAATCATATGAATCTCTTGTAAAGAAGTGTCTTTCACAGGAAAATGAACCGGCTGTTGTTATTGTAACACTATGTACGCAGTCAGGCTCATCATGTCAGGACTGGATGGCTAAAATTGCTGAAAACTATGATTTGCCTGTAATCAGCGGAAAAGATGCAGTAATGAACGCTATAACAGCAGGTACTCTCTCATGGAGCGATTATGGCAGCGGTGATACAATTCACCCCGGTGACGGCGGTCATAAGCTTATTGCAGACAGTATCGCATACTATTACCGTCAGGCATTACGCAGTGAAAATAATTCTGAGGCATATGAAATACCGTCAACATCTGTATTCGGTTCTGAATATTCAACTGCAAGACTTATAACTGTTGATGAAATGCAGAATCTTTCAACGGGCTCATGGACTTCGGGCACAAATAATCCGTCATATTCCGCAAACGGATTTACATTCAGCAAGAACGGAAATAATCCTTTGACATTCTCTGTTGAGGGCAAGGGAATTATTCTGCTGTTCCAGTCAAATTCAAACGACTCAATGGGTACAGCAAATGTAACAGTAAATTCTGTAACAACTCCTGTAAGCAGTAATCTGCCTTATACATGGGGCGGACTTGACGGAGATATTGCATATTATCAGCCGGAATCCGCTCTGCTTAATGTATCAATTTCCATGGATAATCCGTCAACAAACTTTGTACTTTATGGAATTGCGGTAGTTTCATAGCGGTAAGCTGCCACATCCACTTTATAAAAAAGTTGGGCGAATAAACGCAATTCGCCCCCTATAAAATTGAACTCATAATACGGAGGGTGTTCTTATGAATTACTCTCCGTATTTTTTATGATAAATTTTCTTAAAACACTTGATTTTTAAATAATTTTATGCTATAATACTTTAAAGGGGTAAAGTTAATACTATAAATTAAGGAGAATTTTTTATGAAGGAAATTTCAAATCTTTTAAATTACAGAGAAAGCATTAAAGTAGTAGATGCTACTTTGCGTGACGGCGGTCTTGTAAATGATTTTTATTTTACAGATGATTTCGTAAAAAAGCTCTACCAGACCAATATAGAAGCAGGTGTTGATTATATGGAAATGGGATACCGTGCTTCAAAAAAGGTTTTTGATGAGTCAAAATTCGGTAAATGGAAATTTTGCAGTGATGACCATATCAGAGAAATTGTAGGCGAAAATGATACAGACCTCAAACTCGCCATTATGGCAGATATAGGCAGACATGATAAGAATGATTTCGACCAGAAGGTCAATTCTCCGGTTGACCTTGTAAGAGTTGCCGCTTATATCCATCAGATGCCGGAAGCAATAGATATGATTGAAGACGCTGCAAAGAAAGGCTATGAAACAAGCTGTAATATCATGGCTATTTCAAACGCACAAAAGGAAGATATTGAAGTTGCACTCAATATGCTCGCTGATACTCCTGTTGACTGCATTTATATCGTTGACAGCTTCGGTTCACTTTTCCCTGAACAGATAGCAAGAATTGCTGATTTATATGTAAATGCAGCTATAAAGCATAACAAAAAAGTAGGTATTCATGCTCATAACAATCAGCAGCTTGCTTTTGCAAATACTGTTGAAGCGTGCGGCGATAATGTTGACTGGCTTGATGCTACATATCTTTCAATGGGCAGAGGTGCAGGAAACTGTGCTATGGAATTGCTTCTTGGATTTCTCAAAAACCCTAAATACAATGTATATCCTGTATACAAATTTATTCAGGACGAGATGATTAAGCTTAAAGAAAGCGGCAGTGTATGGGGATACGATATTCAGTATGTTATGACAGGTCAGCTTAATCAGCACCCAAGAACTGCTATTCAGTTCACTAAGGATAATCGCAAGGATTATGCTGAATTCTACAAGGAAATTATATTATAATTTTTATTTTGCTGTAAATTTTATATTATATATAAACAACGGAGGACATTCTGCAAATGATGTCCTCCGTTTTATTGATTATATATTTGTGTAGAAAATACCTGTCACATACTGCACAGCTATTGAAACAACTGTAATTGATACCCAGCAGCACAGTCCCATAAATATCGGCTTAGCACCGTTTTTCACAAGCTTTATTATATCTGTTTTCAAGCCTACTGCACACATTGCCATAGCTATGAAATATTTCGCAAGCCATTTCATAACGGATACAAAATGCTCATTATAAAATGATGAAAATGCATTCTCACCTGTTATTCCGACAAGTGTGGTAATGAGTGATGCTCCGATAAAAAACAATATGAAAAACGGAAATATATTTTTTATTGAAACCTTTTCTGAACTGTCATTGCCGTTCTTCTTTGCATTATTTGCCCTTATAAATGCAAGTATAAGCGTAATGGGAATAATAGCAAGCGTTCTTGTAAGCTTTACTGTCACAGCAGCTGAGAGTATCCCTTCACAGCCGTATATGTTTTCAGCGGTGGAAGCAGCGGCAGTTACTGATGATGTATCATTTACTGCCGTTCCTGCAAATACTGCAAATCCCTCTGAACCCAATCCAATAGCGTGTCCCATCGTTGGAAAAATAAGTGCCGCAAGGACATTGAAAAGAAATATCACCGACATGGATTGTGTAATCTGATTATCGTCCGCATCAATTACAGTGGAAGTTGCCGCAATTGCCGAACCTCCGCATATTGATGAGCCAACACCTATGAGGCATGATACCTTTTTATCCATTTTAAGCACTTTCATAAGTACCATGGCAACTATCAGCGATACTGATATAGTAGCTATGATTACAGGAAGACTTTTTCCGCCTACTTTTGCTATTGTTCCGAGATTAAGTGAAAATCCTAAAAGAATTACCGCATACTGTAGTATCTTTTTAGATGTGAACTGTATGCCTGAAGCAGTTCGCTTATCAACTGCGAATTTTGGGAAAGCAAGCGTTATCAGCATTCCGAATACTATTGAAAATACCGGAGCACCTATCAAATCCAATGAAAAGCTTCCCAGTTTCAGTGAGCTTAAAAACATTGCAAAGCCTGCAATAACTGCACAAAATGCAATTCCTGTTATATTCTTTTTCAATATTAACTTCTCCTATTCTATTTTCTCCGCTCTTACAGCGGCAGTTTCATTTTATTTGTCCATATCGAATTCAAGTCCGTCATTTGTTATTATTTCCGGTCATCTCGAATTCATAAGAATTGCAATTAAAATTTATAGTTTCAGTTATGACAAATCAAAGGATACTATGACATAATAATAAAGAGGTGTTTCTGTATCTATCATATTTCCTTCCTCGTCCATTTCCTGAAGATATTTTATAGATGGATTTATTCTTACTGATACATTAACCGGAATTGCATAGCTTGTAGCTGTATAATTTCCCGAAAGCGTTATTGTTTTTTTCATTGAACCGCTGTATTCTATATCTGAAGCGTCAACACATGGGAAAAGACAGGCAAGCTTTTCTCTTGCCACACCAAGCAGCTGATTGAATGCTTCTGTTTCATCACAATATCCATACGGTGTGTAGCCTGCTATAAATGAGCCGCTTCCGCTGATGTAATTCTTATTTGTACGGCTGTCAAAATAGGAATTTATATCACAGCTTAATGCCGGTGAATCTGCAAAATCCATAACACAACCCTTTATAAGCCTCATACTGTACTTATAACTGCGGTTGATTTTATTAACGCCTTCATTTGAAATAACTGAGATATTATCCTTGATAGTCTGCGTAAATCCATTATCAGCAACTCCGCCTGATTTCATAAAGGTATTAAAGAACTGCATATCATTTTTCGGGTCATTTCCTCCGAAATCTCCCTGAAATACATCACTCAATGAGAAACGGCAGTCATTGTAAAGCGGATTGTAATTATAGTCATAATACGCAAATCTTTCCTCATCAAATTCGGAATTATCCTGAAAATCAAGGTCAAGGAAAAAGCTTCCGCCTGTAATCTTTCTCTGTACAACAAGATTTCCATAACCATCGGCAGATGGTATTGTATCATAAAGGTCAAATTCCGGAACACCATCTTCAATAGTTTTTGCATATACAACATATTCTGCTATTTCAGAACCAATCTGCTCGGCAAGCAGCTCATAAAGTGCCTCCTGAAATCCATATGTGACCGATGTTGAATTGAGCGTAACAGAAAAATAATTCGGTGCATCATAGGTATTATAATCCTGTCCTATGCATATAAGCATATCAGAATAAAGCACCTCATCATCTTTTGAATAGTTTTCTGTTTTCTGTCCGCATATAAGCTTTTCAACAGATGCCTTTGCGTGCTGTCCATAGTTGCCGAATGCGGCATATTCAGCCTTGTCACGAACAGTTTCTGAAAACATATAATGCTTTTTCAGATAACCATTATCACTTACAAATTTCAGCATATCATTATAGGAATATGATACCCCCGGTTTGACAAGCTTCAGTTCATCACCATTCGGGTCAAATGCGTCCACTGTTGATGAGTCATCAACCGAATAAAGCAGTATATCCCTCAATTCCCAGCCTGCATCATCAGGATTTTTCTCGCCTGTATCATCATCTTCCGCCACATCAGATATGGTTTCCCGTTCTTCCTCATCTGATTGTTCTGTCTGTGACGGAGGAACATAGGATGTATATGTTCCGCCTATTACCAAATCATCACTTGTATCGGTAAGTTCACACCCCGAAAGCATTGCAAAAGCTGCAAGAATACATATAGTTTTTTTTAATAATTTCATTATCAATATTTCCTTTGCATTAAAAACAGCATATGATGAATACTAAAGTCACTCATATGCTGTTAAAATTTTCTACAAATCAGGATAATTATTTTTTTAGCGTTAAAGCCTGTTTAGTCTTTTCAATTATATTTTCACTGCAAAGACCGAATTTCTTGAGAAGTTCAACAGCCGGCCCGCTGTAACCATACTCATCATTCACACCTATCTTTACAACAGGCACAGGACACATTTCAGTTACAACATCGCATACTGCCGAACCAAGTCCGCCGATTACGCTGTGTTCCTCAGCTGTAACTATAACTCCTGTTTCCTTTGCGGCTTTTGCAATAATATCCTTGTCTATCGGCTTGATTGTGTGTATATTAATAACTCTTGCACTGATTCCGTCTGATTCAAGAGCTTTTGCGGCTTCAAGTGCTTCATTCACCATAAGACCTGTTGCAATGATTGTAATATCATTTCCGTCTTTCAGCTGAACTCCTTTTCCAAGTTCAAACTTATATGTTGCCGCATCATTGAATACCGGTGCGGCAAGTCTTCCGAAACGCATATATACAGGACCATTATGGAGTATAGCGGCTTCAACAGCCTGCTTTGCCTCAACATCATCAGCCGGATTTATAATAGTCATTCCCGGAATAGTTCTCATAAGGGCAATATCCTCATTACACTGATGAGTTGCACCGTCCTCACCTACTGATATGCCTGCATGAGTAGCACCTATTTTAACATTGAGATGCGGATATCCGATGGAATTTCTTACTATTTCAAAAGCTCTGCCTGCCGCAAACATTGCAAATGAACTTGCAAACGGAATTTTTCCTGTTGCGGCAAGACCTGCTGCAACACCCATCATATTTGCTTCCGCAATGCCGCAGTCAAAAAATCTTTCAGGATACTTCTTTTTGAATATGCCTGTTTTTGTGGCGGCAGCAAGGTCAGCATCAAGTACAACAAGATTTTCATATTTTTCAGCAAGCTCTGTAAGAGCTTCTCCGTAACTCTCTCTGGTAGCCTTCTTTATTACATCTGACATAATTATCTGCCCTCCACTTTCTCTAATGCTGCATTGAGTTCCTGCATAGCCTGTTCATACTGTTCCTTGTTAGGAGCAGTACCATGCCATGAGCATTGATTTTCCATGAATGAAACGCCCTTGCCCTTGATACTTTTCTGTATAATTGCAACCGGCTTTCCGCTGATTTTTTCAGCTTCATCAAACGCTCTTTCAATATCATCAAAATCATGTGCATTCATTGTTATAACGTGCCAGCCGAACGCTTCAAACTTATCGGTAATAGGATATGGTGAGCATACATCTTCAATGCTTCCGTCAATCTGAAGCCCGTTATTGTCAACGATTGCAACCAGATTATCAAGCTGATAGTGTGAAGCAAACATAGCTGCCTCCCATACCTGACCTTCTTCTATTTCACCGTCACCGAGAACTGTATAAACCTTATAATCCTTTGAGGAAATTTTTCCTGAAAGAGCCATACCGCAGGCAGCTGATATGCCCTGACCAAGTGAACCGCTGCTCATGTCGATACCCGGAGTATGAATACATGGATGTCCCTGAAGCATTGCTCCTATATGTCTTAATGATTTAAGCTCATCAGGACTGAAAAAACCTCTCTGTGCAAGTACGGCATAGAGTGCAGGTGCACAATGTCCCTTTGAAAGTACAAATCTGTCCCTGTCCTCCATTTCAGGATTTTCAGGGCATACATTCATTTTCACAAAATAAAGATATGTCATAAGGTCAGCGATTGAAAGAGAACCGCCCGGATGACCTGATTTTGCATTATAAGTGCCTTCAATGATGCCCATTCTTACCTTGCAGGCAGTCGCCTCAAGATTTTTCTTAATAGTTGCGTCCATTAAATTACCTCCGTAAAAATATATTCAACAGCATCAGACAATGCGTTTTCTTCACATGATTTCTCTGATATGTAATCGGCTGATTTCTTTACCTCATCACAGGCATTTGACGGTGCAAATCCTATATCGGCATATTCAAGCATTTCAATATCATTATTGTAATCCCCTGCCGCAATTATTATACCATCATCGCCTATGCCTGATAATTTTCTGAGTTCTTTAAGTGCCTCACCCTTTGAAACATTCTCCGGCAGAAGCTCTATAAACATATATGATGAACGTACAAAATCCTTTGCATTTTCCAGTGATGATACATATTCCCATACCTCGTCTGATTTATCAGGATTCATGGCAAACAGTACCTTCAGCCATTCATCTGTATCAAGCTCATCTATATCGCAGTAAAACGGCGTTACACCGCATACCTCAATATGAGATTTTTCATATTCATTATTACGGACTACATACATTCCGTCCGGTCTGAGAATTTCACAGCCAACAAACTGAAATTTATCCAGAATTTTCTTTACAAGTGCCTTTGCGTCAGCTCCGAGAGTCCTTTTAAAAAGTATCTCTCTGCTTACCGGATTATAAATCATAGCACCATTATACATTATAAGAGGAACATCAAGCTCAAGCCTGTCGATATAACATTGTGCTGACTGAATTGTCCTGCCTGTTGCCACTGTAAATATTCCGCCCTTTTCCCTGAAGCTTTTTATCGCTTTCAGGTCTGTTTCGGAAATAACCTTGCTGTGCGGAAGCAATGTTCCGTCAAGGTCTGTAACAAGCATTACTTTTGATATATCATGCATAATTTATCCTCGTTTCTTTATCTTTTCAAGAACATTTCTGAAATATTCAGGAAGCTCGCTGTCAAATTCAAGATAACAATTCTTTACAGGATGTATAAATCCTATTTTTTTCGCATGAAGGCACTGACCTTCAATATCGGGAAATGCTTTTCCGTATACATCATCACCAAGCACCGCATGACCAATATAAGCCATATGCACTCTTATCTGATGAGTACGTCCTGTTTCAAGTATGCATTTTATATGTGAATAATTTCTCAGATTTTCAATAACCTCATAATGAGTAACTGCTTCTCTGGAATTTTTTGATGTCACACACATTTTCTTTCTGTCAGCAGTACTTCTCCCGACAGGAGCATTGACCGTACCCGACATTTCCTTAAAATGACCGCATACAACTGCTTCATATTCTCTTGTGAAGCTGTGTTCCTTAATCTGTCCGGCAAGTCCGATATGTGCCTGATTGCTCTTTGCAACTATCAGCAGACCACTTGTATTCTTGTCAATTCGGTGGACTATTCCGGGACGTATAATCCCGTTTATATCCGAAAGGCTGTCCCTGCAATGATAAAGCAGTGCATTTACAAGCGTACCGGTATAATTTCCTGCCGCCGGATGAACAACCATTCCCTTTACCTTGTTTACAACGAGCAAATCATCGTCCTCATAGACTATATCAAGAGGAATGTTTTCCGCTGTAACATTAAGTTCAACAGGTTCGGGCATATCTATTGATACAACATCACCGCATTTCAGCTTATATGTCTTTATAATCGTTTTTCCGTTTATACTGACATTTCCGCCTCTTACAAGCGTATCAGCCCTGTTTCTTGTTATATCAAGCTCACTGTTTTCCGCAAGCCATTTTTCAATTCTTATTCCTGCTGCATTTTCATCGGCTGTAAATTCAATCATACTCATTTGTTTTCAGCCGTCACTTTCTGATTTTTTCCGTCAATGAAAAGGATATACACAAACAGCAGAATTACACCTATAACAACACAGCAGTCCGCAAAATTGAATATTGCAAAATTGAAAAGCCTTATTTCAAAATAGTCAATAACTCTGCCATCTCTGAAAATGCGGTCTATTATGTTGCCTATTCCTCCGCTTATAACAAGCATAAGACTCCATGCGAGAAATTTTGAATTTTTATAATTTTTTATCATGAAAACTGTACAGACTATAATCATAACAGCTGTAACGCCTATAAGCATAAATTTCATACCGCTGAAACTTCCAAATACAGCACCATCGTTTTCAAGATAATTAAGATTAAGTATTTCAGTGCTGCCTATTTTTATAAATGGCACTGAACCTGCACCTTTAAGGTCGCTTACTGCCCATATCTTTATCAGCTGGTCGGCTGAAACAAGCAGTAATATTGCAGCAAATAAAGCTATAATCAAAATATAACTCCTTTAACTTAACAAATACAGCCTGCACTGCATATGTATGCAATGCAAGTTGTATCTGATTTACTGTTTATTATTTAACTACTTCTGCACAGCGTTTGCAGAGTGTAGGGTGATTGCAGTCACAGCCTACAGTCTTGGAGAATATCCAGCATCTTTCGCACTTTTCTCCCTCTGCTCTTACAACCTCATAAACCACATCTTCAGCAGCATCAGCGTCCTTTACAACGGATACACCTGAAACGAGGAGTATTACTGCGAGTTCATCGGCTATCGGTGCAAATTCAGCATACTTTTCATCACTCTTGCAATGAATTATGATATTTGCTTCAAGAGATTTGCCGATAAGCTTTTCATTACGCTTAACCTCAAGCACCTTGTTGGCTTCTTCTCTTACAGATGTGATAAATTCCCACTTAGCCTTGAATTCATCTGAGAATGTAAGACCTGACTTTTCAGGCATATCATTGAGGAATACGCTTTCAGTATCATCAGATGAGGTATGCGGCATAAATGTCCAGATTTCCTCTGCTGTATATGAGATAATCGGTGCGATAAGTCTTGTAACTGCACTGAGTACAGTATACATTACAGTCTGAGCCGCACGTCTTGACTTTGAATTTTCACCGTCACAGTAAAGTCTGTCCTTTGTGATGTCAATGTAGAAGTTGGACATATCTGTAACATAGAAATTATGTATGCTGTGGAGAACGATGTGAAAATCAAATGAATTGTAGCCTTCCTTTACCTTGTCGATAAGGTTGTCAAGCTTCATCAATGCCCACTTGTCAATTTCAGCAAGTTCATCATATGCAACCATATCTGTATCAGGATTGAAGCCTGAACCGCTTGAAAGGTTTCCGAGGAACAGTCTTGATGTGTTTCTGATTTTCTTGTACATATCAGAAAGCTGTGAAAGAATATCATTTGAAATTCTTATATCTGAATGATAGTCTGATGATGCAACCCAGAGTCTGAGTATATCAGCACCGTACTTATCAGTAATTTCATTAGGAGCAATACCGTTGCCGAGTGACTTATGCATGGTCTTGCCCTGTCCGTCAACAACCCAGCCGTGAGTACATACAGCCTTATATGGTGCAAAGCCGTTATATACAACTGATGTGAGAAGTGATGACTGGAACCAGCCTCTGTACTGGTCAGCACCTTCAAGATAGAGGTCTGCCGGTGCAGATTTGAGCTGTTCATATTCATCAAGAACAGATGTATGTGAAACACCGCTGTCGAACCATACGTCCATGATGTCATATTCCTTTGTGAACTTACCGCAGCCACATTCACATTTAACTGTATCAGGAATAAATTCATCTGTTTCCTTGAGCCACCATGCATCTGAACCCTCTGCTCTGAAAAGGTCTGATATTGCCTTGATGGTTTCATCATTTACAATAGGTTTCTTACAGTCTGCACAGTATATAATCGGAATCGGAACGCCCCATGTACGCTGTCTTGAAATACACCAGTCGCTTCTGTCACGAACCATGCCTTTGATACGGTCTTCGCCCCATTCAGGAATCCACTGAACGCTTTCAATAGCCTTGACAGCTTCATCTCTGAATCCCTTTACCGAGCAGAACCACTGTTCAGTTGCACGATAAATTATAGGACTGTTACATCTCCAGCAGTGCGGATACTGATGGACAATCTTTTCAATACCGAGAAGTGCATTGACTTCTTCAAGCTTTGCGGCAATAGCCTTGTTTGCTTCATCTGTGTCAAGACCTTCAAATTCGCCTGCTTCAGCTGTCTGTCTGCCTTTTGAGTCAACGCATACAAGTATGCCTATTTCATCATAATTCTTGCATACCTCAAAGTCCTCAACGCCATATCCAGGAGCAGTATGAACACAGCCTGTACCGCTTTCGAGAGTTACATGGTCGCCAACGATAACTGGTGAACATCTGTCATAAAGAGGGTGTTTTGTCTTTATGTATTCAAGGTCGCTGCCCCTGAATGTTCCGACAGTTTCATAATTTTCAATGCCTACTGACTGCATAACGCTCTTTACGAGTTCAACAGCCATTACATAGTATTCATTGCCGTTCTTTACGAGAGTATATTCATAATCAGGTCCAAGGCATACAGCGAGGTTGCCCGGGATAGTCCATGTAGTAGTTGTCCATATTACAAAGTATACATTGCTGAGTGAATCAACATAATCAGCAAATACACCCTTGTCATCGGTAACGTTGAATTTTACGAATATTGAATGACATGGGTCATTTGAATATTCAATTTCAGCTTCAGCAAGTGCTGTATTACAGTCAGGACACCAGTAAACAGGCTTCAAGCCCTTATACATATATCCTTTCTTAGCCATTGCACCGAATACTTCAACCTGACGAGCTTCATATTCAGGCTTGAGTGTGAGATACGGGTCATCATAGTCACCCCAGCAGCCAAGACGCTTGAACTGTGCCATCTGATTTTTAACATGAGTAAGAGCAAAATCCTTGCAGTATTTTCTGAGTTCGGCAGGCGGAACAGTACCGTTTTCAACGCCGATTGACTTGAGTGCTTTCAGTTCAATCGGCAGACCATGGGTGTCCCAGCCCGGAACATAAGGAGCATAGAAACCACTCATATTCTTATATTTTACAATGAAATCCTTGAGAGTCTTGTTAAGAGCAGTACCGAGATGAATTTCACCGTTTGCATACGGAGGACCGTCATGGAGAATATAGGGAGTTTTACCCTTATTCTTTCCTACCATTTTATAATAGAGTCTTTTTTTCTCCCAGTTTTCAAGCATATCAGGTTCTCTTTTAGGAAGATTTCCACGCATAGGGAAATCGGTTTTCGGGAGATTAAGAGTAGCGTTGTAATC
>JBJEQS010000411.1:0-4867 GCA_051881875.1 Oscillospiraceae bacterium | reverse complement strand
TTTTGAAAAAGCTTGACCAAAACTTTTATTTTTGGTTATCGAACTCACGTTAAAAAATATGCACCCCTTAAACTGAATTTTGGGGTGCATATCAATTTTTATTAACTTGAGTTTCAGAAATTTATTTGCGATTTTTTACAAAAACATATATCAGACCTGATACACCGGCTGCAATAAACAAGACAGGTACAGAATAAAGTATAATATCTGCTGCATCAGTGGTATTTTCAGTATATTCTGTTATTTCTGATGTCATGATTTCTGTTTCTTCGCTTATTGAAGTATCCGCAGTAATTTCATATGTACTTTCTGATGATGTGTCTGTATATGAAACAGAAGTTGTTGCTGTATTTTCTGATACAGTTGTATGTTCATTACTTTCATAAGTTGTTTCCGGATTATCTGATGTAATTATATTTTCTGAATTTTCCGGATTTACTGTTGTATTATTTTTTTCAGTAATAAAAACAGATGTTTCATGGACAGCTTCCGTTTCATAATTTCCCGAATTATTAGTAGTAGGGGGAACATAAGATGTTCTCAGCAGTTCTATTGCTTTATCACATTGCTCTGATGTATACGTTCCTGAACCAAACTGATTTATATATTGCTGAATTTCATCTTCCGGCATTCCTAATGAACGTGCATAGTTTATTACATCCTGAACTGTTGTTGCATATGCAGTAATGCTGTTGAATGTGATTATCATGCATGAAAACATAATTCCAAGAATATATGATATAATCTTTTTCATAATAATCTCCTTTAAATCGTTTTTAATTTATCGGATTATTTTACTGCAAGACTGTCGGCTATGGAATACAATCTCTGAACAAGTGCTGAAATATCATTTATACTGTTTCTTATAAGCTGTGCACTCTCATTCAGTTCGTCAACTGACTTGTCTGTGTTTAAAACATTCGCCTTTGTGCTTGCAACTTCGTTCATTATATCGTTTGAAGATTGAGTTATTCCCTTTATGTTGCTGAATATCTGATTTGTATATTCTTCAGCTTCTTTTACTGTTGCGGCAGACTGTATTGCAAGATTTCTTACTTCTTCAGCGACAACAGCAAATCCTCTGCCATGTTCGCCTGACCTTGCGGCCTCAATAGATGCATTTATTGCAAGAATATTGGTACGGTCGGAAATGCTCTCTATTTTAGAGAGAATATTAGTAAATTCCACGATACTTGTACCTATATCTGAAACGGAATCCACAATTCCCGATGCATGAGAATGAATATTAGAAACATCTTTATTGAGTGTGGACATATCATTTCTGATACTTTCATTCTTTTCAGTATTCTGTTCTATTGATGCTGTAATTGAATTTATTCTTTCATTCAGCATTGCAAATGAAGAATGAAGATTCTCAACGGCACTGAGGAGATTTTCATGTTCCTGTTCAATTCGTTCTTTCATCTTTACAGCCTGCATTTTCTCATACATTACACAGCGGTCAGGACTGCTGAATCCTAAATATATTATTTCAGCCATCATATGACAGCTTTTCAGACCGCAGGCATGGCAGTTAACGTTTCTTTCGTTTTCACTGTACTTGCCCATTTGATTGAATACATCTTCAAGCTGTGCTTCTGAAGGATGCTGGTATGTGCATCTGTTTGTATATGTTCGGAGAAAATCTTCTATTTTCAGCGATTTGAATGCTGCTTTATGAAAACGTTCTTTCGGTCGTACTTTCTTCACCCACATACATGATTTCAGCATTATATCATAAGCCACAAAATTGTTGAAATCGGCTTTTGCACCTACACCTGAGTTGCAGCCGTATTCACATGAAAGAACATCATATACAGTTGGAAGTCTTTGAACATCTGCATTTGCATAACTGCTGAGGTCGTTATATACTTTCTGTGTACCTTCGGAAGTAGCAACGGAAAGTGTCGGCTGATGAATATGCAGGCAGTCTTTTAATCCTCCGGGAATAGGATAAAAAGCCCCATCAAATCCTCTGGGGGAAGAAAACTCAAAATTGCTGTATCCTGTCGGAAGTTTAATCTTATTTTCTTCTATGTATTCAGCAATTTTTCTGAATGTTATGTTGTAGGAGATTATTCCGGTATTTCTGAATTCATCACTTTTGGCAATACATGGTGTAAGTGCAGCAAGAGTGTCAGTGCTTTTCAGATAATCTCGGATATAGATTGCTGTACACATGAGCGGTGACTGAATGGGGGATAGTTTGCTTATAAGTTCAGGCTTATGCTTTTCAATATAGTTTACTATAGCTGCACATGGCTGAGAAATTACTTTGGTATCAGGATTTTTTTCAATGTATTTAAGATGCACATATGTACATATATCAGCTCCGAATGATGCATCATATATCTCATGCACACCATTGTTTTTAAGCCATTGTAGGATATGACGCCATTTTCCGTCCAGTGCTGTTTTTATTGCCGGTGCTGCTATAAGTGAAATTTTTTTCCCTGATTTTATTGCTTTCATGAAATTTTCTATATCATCTGTATAGTAACGAGCTCCGGTACGGCAGCTTTTTATACATTCACCGCACTGAATACAGGATTCATTGTTTATTTTTATTATATTTCCATAAACCTTATTTGCAGTTGGAACAGGACAAGCTCTTATACAGGCATTGCATCCGATACACTTGTCTTCAATAAGATGTACCATATATTATTACTCCTTTCGATAATATATTTTTATATTATTGTAAGTATATCACAAAATACTTTATCATGTCAATCTTAAAATATGAACATATCAGAGTTTTGAATGAGTTAATTTTTGGTGAACAGAGTGTACATGATTCCTCAAAAGAATAGAATTTTTTGAAATATCTCCCTACTGTACGGCAGGGAGATATTTATTACGTTTCTGGATAAGTCAGAAAATATCTCAAAAAGCAGTGTATTCTGTGCGGAAAGATTTATACTATTTTGTTCATAATCATTCACTCGTTCAAAAATTATGACGAACATATAAGTCAGGCAGTATAAGAACATAAGGGGAACATTCACAAAGGAACATTCCCCGAATATGTATCAGATAAATTATCAGCAGATTATTCAATAACAGGAGTTTTTGCAAGACTTGCTGCAATTTCTTCATCTGTCGGGATATAATCTGACATTGTACCATCATTGAATTTCTGATATGCATACATATCAAAATATCCTGTGCCTGTAAGACCAAAGAGAATTGTTTTTTCCTCACCTGTTTCCTTGCATCTGATAGCCTCATCAATTGCAACTCTTATTGCATGACTGCTTTCAGGTGCAGGGAGTATGCCTTCAGTACGGGCGAATTTCTGTGCTGCATCGAATACAGATGTCTGTTCAACGCTTCTTGCTGTCATAAGACCATCATCATAAAGCTGTGATACAACACTGCTCATGCCGTGGTATCTCAGACCTCCTGCATGGTTGGCTGACGGAATAAATCCGCTTCCGAGTGTATACATCTTTGCGAGAGGACAAACCTTTCCTGTATCGCAGAAATCATATACATATTTGCCTCTTGTGAGTGACGGGCATGATGCCGGTTCAACTGCTATGAATTCATAATCGGCTTCACCACGGAGTTTCTTGCCCATAAATGGTGAGATAAGTCCGCCGAGGTTTGAGCCGCCGCCTGCACAGCCGATAATCATATCAGGCTTGATGTCATATTTGTCACAAGCCGCCATTGCTTCAAGACCGATTACAGACTGATGGAGGAGTACCTGTGAAAGCACTGAACCAAGTACATATCTGTATCCCTCTCTTGAAACAGCTGATTCAACAGCTTCTGAGATTGCACAGCCAAGGCTTCCGGTAGTACCGGGGAATTCTTCAAGAATTTTTCTTCCGACGTTTGTAGTTTCTGATGGTGAAGGAGTTACATTTGCACCATATGTTCTCATAACTTCACGTCTGAAAGGCTTCTGTTCATATGAACATTTTACCATATATACATCGCAGTCAAGTCCGAAATATGCACAAGCCATTGAAAGAGCAGTACCCCACTGACCTGCACCGGTTTCGGTAGTAACACCTTTAAGTCCCTGTTTCTTTGCATAGTATGCCTGAGCGATAGCACTGTTGAGTTTATGGCTTCCCGATGTGTTGTTTCCCTCAAATTTATAGTAAATCTTTGCAGGAGTACCGAGAGCCTTTTCAAGACAATATGCTCTTACGAGAGGTGATGGACGATACATTTTATAGAATTCGATAATTTCCTGCGGAATGTCGATATAAGCGTCAGTGTCATTTAATTCCTGCAATGCAAGCTCCTTGCAGAATACAACGCTTAGTTCATCGGCTGTGACAGGCTTATGAGTTTCGGGATTGAGAAGCGGTGCGGGCTTGTTTTTCATATCAGCCCTTACATTATACCACTGCTTCGGGAGTTCATTTTCCTCAAGATAGATTTTGTACGGAATAGTTTTGCTCATAATAAATTTCTCCTTATAAAATAAATTCTATACGCTTTGCATATACATTCGGCGGAATATCAACAAAAAAACCTGTCCCATAAGCTTATTCATGGGACAGGATAAATTTTAAACCTGCTGTGCCACCCGTATCGGACGCATATGCGTATATGACATTACAAATCATCTGCATGGTAACGGGTGCAGAAACCCCGTTGACTGCTACTTGCCGTATAAGGCTTTCGTTCACCCTCCGGAGTCCATTCGCATTAAAAGCCGCATATTGCCTTTCAGCTTAATGGCAACTCTCTGTGAAGCGGACAGATAAGCTACTTACTCTCCATCATAGGTTTGAAATATTATACAATAATTATAACTCATACGGCATGATTTGTCAATACTTTTACAATTTTTTAAGTTTCCCCAAAATTCAGTCTTGACATTTCGTAACTGGAAAATAGCGAC